>CAYOLQ010000069.1:11701-19143 GCA_964404825.1 uncultured Chitinophaga sp. | reverse complement strand
GTGACAACGACCAGATACCAGCGAACAGAGCATTGTTTTTGATATCATTAAGGCCCTTATTACCAGTTTCACCATTATACTCTTCAAATCCGTTAAGAACACCCTCCATAACATAATTCGGATGTGCCCCTTTCCCTTCATATTCCCTTTGACACTGGACCTCAACGATTTGTTTGTGTTTACCAATGGCAAGAGTAGGGTTAAATTTAAATGTTCTGTGATAATCACCTTCAGTGTGTTTTACTGAGAAAATGAGATTCTCATGAGGCTCAATTTCATTGGTAACCGCAAGATAATACTCAGGATCAACATGAAAGAAACCGAAATCCCATGTTCTGTAGAAAACCATTTTATCTAATTTTTCACAAACTTCTTCTCTGAGAATGTTTATGAGTTTTATATGGCTTTCCGGACCGTTTGTAATGGGATTATTACCTGTATGATAGGGTACGTTGAACAAGTAGGTTTCACCCGTTCTGATAACAAGTCCATCCAGATCAGGAAAAGTCTGAAATACTTCCCTGAGCATTTCCCGGTGAATTTCAATTGTGAAAGGCTTTTCGAAACTTATCTTACCTGCATCATCACAGAGCTGTTCCTTATATTTCTCAACCAGTTTTTTAGGGAGTACAGCGATGTCCATAAAACAATACACTTTCAGGTTTGCATTATGACATTCGGTAATACGTTTTTTTAATTCCTCAGCTGCCTGATCGACCCAAAGTCGCTCCTGGCTGCCTTTAGGAAAAATTGTTGAATCGAAACTTTCGTAATTAACAGAAGCATGAACAAACTTAAAATTGTTTAATACCATGCCATTATATCCATATCCATGCAGTTTTGCAGGATTATTGAAAGTTGTTTGGGTGGGAGGTTCGGCGGGATTATTATGAACCATGTCGAGGATATAGAACTCTTTCGCCTCCTGCTTTGCAACATCGGTGGTACAAGAAGAAAGAAAGACAAACAAAAAAAAGATAATCCGCATTCCAGTTTTAAGAATTTCCATTTCCAGATAGGGTCAAGGTTATTACAAACAGTATGTAACTATTTGTTGACTTCAGGAAAAAAAGGTACTAATCCTGAATAAAAACATTTTCAAAGTATTTTCTAAACTGATTCCGATTAGAAAAGAAAAACAGGGAGGTCCTATAAATAAGGACCTCCCATGTTTATAAAAATTTATTTAACAATCATTATTTTATGAATTTCACTGGCTTTTTCACCAACTACTTTAACATAATATACACCTGATTTAAGAGACGAAACGCTAATCTGATTCGCATCAATAAGTCTGGTATTGATTAATGTGCGACCAACATTATCGATAACGCTTACTTCCACATTGTCTGAATTGTTGATGAAGAGCACATCAGATGCGGGATTTGGATATACACTGTATCTGTTTGTCTCGGTATAATCAACTGAGTTAGCAAGCAGAAGCTCCATCATAACACCGTTGATTTCCTCAACACTAAGACCATAGTTGTAGAAACGCAAATCGGTCATAGCGCCACTGAAACCATTTCGAGCACCAAGATCCCAATTGCCACCTAAATGATATACAATTGAAGCGCAAGGCTCATAAAGAGCTCCTATCTCAGCTGATCTGCCGGAAGTACTTGTCAGAGGATCAATTTCAATTGCAGAAGAATAAGGTAGAGCACTCATTCCAATATTTTCCTTATAGAACTGTCCATCACTTTCATCAGCAAGTACTCCGTTAATATAGAGTTTTGTAACCGGCTCATTATAAACGTATGCAATGTGTGTCCAACCGGTACTTGTATATGCTGCACCAGTGCTGTCAGAATACCATGGACCACCTCCACCCGGGCGCATTTTAGTGAATGCGTGGATCTTATTGTCTTTAAAAGCAATGGTTATACCAGCTCTTTTTCCTATTGACAAAGGAACAGCCAATAGTGCAGGATCGTTGTTTTTTAGCCACATTGAAACTGTTCTTTGTGTCATGGAAACTGAAGCATTCTGCAATGTAGCAGCCAGTCTGGCATAAGATGATACCGGAGGAGTTACAATCTGCGTAAAGGAAACAGCATTTGTACCTTCCTTAAAGCTATACCACTTATCAACAAAAACGCTCTGGCTTGCAGGAATAGCAGTAATCGCAACCTGTCCGGCAATACCTTCGTCAATGGTATTATCAACAAGGTTTTTAATACCAGTACCACCAACTAATTCTGCAAAATCAAAATGAGAAACCATTGCAGGAGTAAGTGTTGTTCCGCTAAAAGTATTATTAGAGAGAACTCCACCAACACCCAGAGGAATAATCTTAAAGAAATACTCAGTTGCAGGAGTAAGTCCGGTTGCTTTATACATGGCTATATCTGTTTCCAGAGTAGCAGCATCGGTCCAGGTTGTTCCATTTTCCGAAGTCTGAACTTTGTATCCAGTATTTCCGGCTACGTTGGTCCAGGTTACGGTAAGATCCTGTGGGCCAAAAGCAGCTACTTTAAGATTCTGAAGAGCAATACTATGTTCAGTAAATTGAGCAAGAATATCAGCATCAGCTAAAGCATAGTTATACATTTTTACCTTGGCAAGCATTCCATTAAATGCAAAACTAGTGTGTGCACCTGCATCCCAGGTGTCTTTCATGTAACCAACCATTGCCCAGCAAGGATCGTCGAGACAACCAATTTCACCTGATGCACCTGTACCACTAATTGGGGCATTAAACTCAAGGAAACTAGGCCATACCAATGATGAATCGGGACCTGTAACACCATCCCATTTTCCTTTACCATCGCTTACATCGGCCAAAACGCCGTTTACATAAAGCCTGGTTACAGGATTATCGAATACATAGGTAACATGGGTCCAATCGGCACTGTTAAAAGCAACACCGGTACTATCGGCCCATGCCTTATTGAACTGTCCGTTTCTCATCTTTGTGAATGCATGCATCTTACCATCCTGTAAAAGGATTGTCATACCGGCACGTTTTCCAAATGAAATAGGAACGGATTTTTTAGCCGGACTATTATTTTTCATCCAGAATGAGATCGTTTTTTCAACAAAGGCTGAATCCATTCCTGTAACGGTTTTATATAAACGAACATAAGTTGAAACAGGAACCGGACCATCACCCAGGAATTTTACTGCAGGAACACCTAGACCTGAAGTGGCTGCATCAATCAGGGTAAGACTGCCATTCGATTTCACATCAAGGGAATCGGTGAGGACATTCTTTATTTTGTCACCGTCGATAAGTTCATTCAAAGGCATGTCAACTACAAGTCTTTTTCTTGAAGTACCAGCTGCAACTGTAGCAGAACCTCCAAGTGCATCTATATTCATGGAAGTAACCTTAAACTGATAAGTTGTTCCTTCGGTAAGTCCTTTAATAGATACTGCATGAGTATTAACTGTATCAACAACTTCCCATGCGGTACCATCAGTTGATTTTGACACCTGATATTTCATACCTGCAACTAGAGTCCACTTCAGAACGATTTCATCGGGACCAAATGCCTGTGCAACCAGACCTGCTGGAGCCGTAGCAATATCGTTGGCAATTTCATTAGATGTCATCGCATAGTTATACATTTTTATCTTGGCAAGCATACCATTAAATGCAAAACTATTGTGAGCACCGGCATCCCAAGTGTCTTTCATATATCCAACCATTGCCCAGCAAGGATCGTCGAGACAGCCAATTTCACCTGATGCACCTGTAGTACTTAATGGGGCATTAAACTCAAGAAAACTAGGCCATACCAATGATGAATCAGGACCTGTAACACCATCCCATTTTCCTTTACCATCGCTTACATCAGCCAGAACACCGTTAACATAAAGCTTGGTTACTGGATTATCAAATACATAGGTAACTTGGGTCCATTCGGAACTGTTAAAAGCAACACCGGTACTATCGGCCCAGGCTTTATTGAATTGTCCGTTTCTCATTTTTGTGAATGCATGCATCTTGCCATCCTGTAAAAGGATTGTCATACCGGCACGTTTTCCAAATGAAATAGGAACGGATTTTTTAGCCGGACTATTATTTTTCATCCAGAATGAGATCGTTTTTTCAACAAAGGCTGAATCCATTCCTGTAACGGTTTTATATAAACGAACATAAGTTGAAACAGGAACCGGACCATCACCCAGGAATTTTACTGCAGGAACACCTAGACCTGAAGTGGCTGCATCAATCAGGGTAAGACTGCCATTCGATTTCACATCAAGGGAATCGGTGAGGACATTCTTTATTTTGTCACCGTCGATAAGTTCATTCAAAGGCATGTCAACTACAAGTCTTTTTCTTGAAGTACCAGCTGCAACTGTAGCAGAACCTCCAAGTGCATCTATATTCATGGAAGTAACCTTAAACTGATAAGTTGTTCCTTCGGTAAGTCCTTTAATAGATACTGCATGAGTATTAACTGTATCAACAACTTCCCATGCGGTACCATCAGTTGATTTTGACACCTGATATTTCATACCTGCAACTAGAGTCCACTTCAGAACGATTTCATCGGGGCCAAATGCCTGTGCAACCAGACCTGCTGGTGCAAGAGCAATGTCTTTGCCAATTTCTGCAGAAGTCATTGCATAATTATATAGTTTAATACCCGATAACATACCATTAAATGACCATGCAGCCCGTAATCCTGGATCCCATGAATCACCCAGATAAGTAACCATGGCAGCATTATTATCAACTATACAGCCAATTTCAGCTGATTTTCCATCAGTAGATATTGGTGCATTATATTCCCAAGCACTTGGCCAATATAAAGCAGTATCTCCGACAAAACCATCCATTTTTCCAATTCCGTCACTTTCATCAACCTGAACACCATTTACGAATAAGCGTGTTTTAGGATTGTCGAATACATAGCTTACATGTGTCCACGCAGTGCTGTTAAAATCAACACCTGTGCTGTCAGCCCACCATTTATTGGCATCACCATGTCTCATCGCAGTAAGTCCATACAGAACATTTCCTTTAATGGCTACTGTTCCACCTGCGCGCTTACCGAAGGATAAAAGAACTGCATTTTTTTCCGGAGAATCATTTTTAAACCAGAAAGACATTGTTCTTCCAGTCATAGATTGATCATAACCTACAACAGTTTTATATAGTCTGATACTTGATGCTACCGGCACAGGGCCAGCACCCAGAAACTTAAGAGCAGGAACACCAATTCCGGAGGCGGCTGCATCAACAAGAGTAACACTCCCTGATGAAATTACATCAAGTGAATCCGTTACAGCATTTTTAATTTTATCTCCGCCAACCAGAACGTCAAGAGGCAGACTTACAGAAAGTTTTTTTGTCAAGGTTGCTGTTTTGAGACCTGTTGCTCCCACAGGAACTCCAGCTACAATAGCTTGTACCCGGAAATAGTAGATAGTTCCTTCTGTAAGTCCGGTTACTTTATACTTGTTCAATACAGTTGAACCCAGAACCGTAAAGCTTATCGAATCAGTTGATTGTTCAATCTGATAAGAATCAACTGTAGCTTTGGTCCATTTCAGAACCAGGTCGTTTGCACCATAAGCCTGGGTGACAAAACCAGCGGGGTTCTGGCAATACACATTCAGAGACAGAAACAAAATCACTAGCCCTGAAAGCAAAAATCTAAGGTTTGTGTACTTCTTTTTCATAGTAATTAGTATTAGTTAACAAAGTTTAATTGAACATTCATCGCAATGTTTTATTTAGTCAAGGAACCTTCTATTATTATAAACCAGGCATTGATATCGTAATTAGAATCTGTTGACACTCTATCCTGTATACTCTTGTATACTTTTCCTATATTATGATTGCAATAAGAAAAAGAACCAGTATTGTGAAAACGACATATATTATCAACTCTTTTCTTGCCAGATTTTTTCCCGATTTCGTTCTGAAGAGCATATTTCTTTTCTCCTGATTTTTAGTTATGAAACAGATGTGAAGTACACACAATTTCTTCATTTATGAATATCTTGAATGTTTCAAATGTGTTCTCAAATGTTTGTAACTGTAGTTGAAAAATGGGAAACAAAAATAATCCAGATAAGCCAGAATGCGGGTTCCTAATGGATTTCCCCGCACATCAAAAAAAGAGAACAGAAATCCTCATCAAAGATTCTGTTCTCTTTTTCAGAAAATACCAGATGTTTTTATAAAAATTCCAGTTAATACTCCTTAATATATTCTGAAGGTGTTTTTTTGAACTGCTCGTAAAAACACTTATTAAAGTAGGAACGGCTGCTAATTCCGACCTTATCCATTGTTTGTGAAACATTATAACCCGAGAGAAGTAAACGTGCTGCCTGTTTAATTTTCACATTACGTATAAATTCACTGGCAGAAAGGTTTGTAAGTGACTTCATCTTTCTGAACAGATTTGTTCTGCTCATGCATAATTCACGTCCGAAGGTCACGACATTAAATTCAGGGTCATCCATCTTTTCTTCCACAATTCTTACAGCTTTTTCAAGGAACCTTGAATCGAGGCTGTTGACAGTTACTTTCGGGGGATTAATTGTAAGATCAGAGTTAAAGGATTCTCTTAGTTTTCTTCTGTTTTCAATCAGGTTATTGATCCTGGCGATTAACAGTTTTGCATTAAACGGTTTGGTAATATAATCATCGGCTCCTTCTTCCAATCCCTGTAAATTATTCTGAGGGGTATTATAGGCTGTAAGCAGGATAACCGGAATATGGCTAATCCGTATATCCTGTTTGAGTTTTCTTGTAAATTCATGACCGTCCATTACAGGCATCATAATATCGCAAAGAATGAGCTCGGGGAGTTGCTTCAGGGTAATCTCAAATCCATCTGCTCCATTTTCAGATTCAATAACCTTGTATTTACCGGAAAGATTGCTTGTAATAAACTTTCTGATATCCTCATTGTCTTCAATTACAAGTATTGAAGGCTTTTCACCCGACATTTCTTTTTCAAGTGATTCCTCATGTTTAAGGTACAAATATTCGGGATTATCTGATAATAATACCGACTCAACTGAAACGGGATTTGCCGGGAGTTCATCTGAAATTTTAACTTTCTGACCATCGGGAATATGTTTATCACCAAGCGGGAGAAAAATAAAAAACTTTGTGCCTCGCCCATAAGTACTTTCGACAAAAATATGTCCCTTGTGAAGGTGAAGAATATCCCTCGTAATCGAGAGTCCGATGCCTGTACCACTTTGGTTCATGTTATGCCTTGTCTTAAAAGCAGAATTCACCTGATAAAAACGGTCAAAGATTTTCGGTAGTCTGTCTTTTGGAATTCCAATTCCGGTATCTGAAACAGTTATAAGAACATATGATATATTTTCATCGAATTCAGGCTCAGGCCTGAATTCAAAATTAAGCAGTTTTTTCAGGATGTTTTTACCTTTTGATTTTTCGGTGGAATCGATATCAACCTGTATCTTCCCTCGATCATTTGTAAACTTAAATGCATTGGATA
>CAYOLQ010000069.1:0-11691 GCA_964404825.1 uncultured Chitinophaga sp. | reverse complement strand
ATTTCAAACTTGCTTCCATCAACCCACACATTCTGGGCCTTTATATTTGATGTGAAGGAAAACTCAATTTCATGCTGCTTGGCAAAATCATCGAATGCACTCTTAATATCATAAACGAAATCAACAATTTCCTTCTCACTGAACTCCAACGCAAGTTTCCCCAACTCGATCTTTCGAAAATCGAGTAGCTGATTGATAAGATTTAAAAGTCTTTTAGCATTTTTATTCATCATATATAAATGATCCAACACATGCGACTGCAAATGTTTTTCTTCAAGCAGTTTCTCCAATGGTCCAAGTATCAATGTCAAGGGAGTGCGTACCTCATGAGATATATTTGTAAAGAAACTAAACTTCATCTGGTTTATCTCTTCTGTTTTCTTCCTCTCAAGGGCTTCAATATCAAGGGAATGCTGAAGTCTGGCTTGCTTAATAGTATATGCTCTGATGACAAGTAATCCGGTAAATGTAACAACGGCATATAATAAAAATGCCCACCAGGTTTTCCATGGAGGTGGCAAAACTCTTATGTTTAAAGCAACGCCGGAGTCATTCATAATTCCATCACTATTAGCTGCTTTTACCCTGAAAGTATAATTCCCCTGCCTTAAGTTGGAGTATGTTGCGAATCTTCTTTTTGAGTCAACATCAACCCACTGTTTATCAACTCCATCCAGAAAATACTTGTAAACATTTTTATCTATTTCAGAAAATGAAAGTGCCGCAAATTCTATAGAGAAAATTTTATCCTTATGGGTAAGGGTAATGTTATCTGTTTCAGTTATGGCCTTGTTAAGAATTGAATGTCCGTTAACCTTCCTGTTGATTCCTACTTCTTCGTTGAAAACCGAAAGTTTTGTCAATACTACTGGCGGGAGGTAGTTGTTTGCAATTACTTCACCGGGATCGATAACGTTAAAACCCGTAGTACCACCAAAATATAAATTACCGTTTCCGGCTTTCAATGATGCATTAATATTAAATTTATTCCCCTGAAGTCCGTTTTGAGTAGTATAGTTTACCATTTTGGCATATCCGGTGCTATCATAATTAAGTTTAACAATACCTTTAAAGGTTGAAATCCATATTGAACCGGAATTATCCTCCTGAATTTCAGAAATATTATTATCCGGAAGCCCGTCTTTAATGGTGTAACTAATTATTTGTCCATTTGCTGGATTTAAACGTGAAACTCCTCCCCAGGTCCCAATCCAGATAAATCCATCTTTACCTGCGCATATTGCATTAATATTATTATTTGCCAATTTGAATTTCCCTTCTCCCTCACTTGAAAAATGTGTAATCATTCCCGTCCTGGTATTTAACCTGTCAAGACCCGATCCTAGATTACCGATCCATAGGAAGCCTTCACGATCAAGAAGCAAACTTCTGATGTAATTGCTTGCAAGAGTTGTTGAATCTCCTGAGATGCTGGTATAATTTCTGAATTGAGGTTCACCGGAAGGATTACCGGAAAGTAATACCCTGACAATACCTCCCCCGAAAGTTCCAACCCAAAGATCGTTCTGATCCCCTTTAATAATGCAAAGAATGTCGTTATTACTAAGGGAATTAGGATCCCCGGAATTATGCTCATAATGCCGGAATTTACCTGTGCCGGGATAAAAAACATCCAATCCTTTCATTGTGCCAATCCAAATATTGCCTGAAGGGGCTTTGCAAATGGCCCGAATGGCGTTATTGGCAATACCTTTGGAATTATCGGGATTATGAACAATTTTGCGAAAAGTTTCATTCACCGGATTGAAAATGCTTATTCCACCTCCATAGGTTCCAATCCAGACCAATCCAACCTTATCTTCACAAAATGATGTTATGAAATTAAAATGCAGACTTTGAGGATCATTAGGATTATTCTGATATTTACGGAAAAGGTCTTTAGCGGGATCAATTATTGTAACACCATCCTGTGTGCCAACCCAGATAACTCCGCTTTTATCTTTAAAGATTATGTTAACATCATTATTTGAAAGACTATTATTATTTCCGG
Source organism: uncultured Chitinophaga sp. (assembly GCA_964404825.1). Taxonomy (GTDB): domain Bacteria; phylum Bacteroidota; class Bacteroidia; order Bacteroidales; genus JACJXF01. The sequence continues at coordinate 9,680 of CAYOLQ010000069.1, read as the reverse complement.
GTTCGACCTGAAAGTTTGTAAATACTTTATTTCCGGCATCATACCTGTATAATCCTCTCCCCCAGGTTCCAATCCAACGGATTTTCGGTGATTCTTCAAAAACAAACCGTATTTCATTGTTCCGGAAACTTGTATATCCTTCCGGAAGAAAGGGCAGTCTTTTACAACTTCCTTTTAAAGGATCGATCTCAAATATTCCATGAGCTGCATTCATAATCAGTTTACCCTGGTGGTTCTGATAAATATTTCTGACAAAATTATCCGGGATAAATTCAGAGTAATTGTTTGGGATTTCCGAAAGGAAAAACCTGTTTAATGCCTTATCAAAATAATATACTTCGCAATCCAAAGTTCCTACGAAGAGGTTGTTGTCTGAATCAACAAAAAGCTCACTAATATTCTTTGAAGGATAATCGTAATAAATATATTTATAATCGCTTCTTTTAAGCATATAAACCCCACCGTTTCGGTTCCCGTACCAGATGTTTCCATCTTTATCTTCAGCTATTGAACCAAGAGATTCCTTTTTAAATCCCTGGGATTCGGCTGTGCTTACAGGGAATTGCTTAAAATCGTCTGACAAACGATTATAACGGCTGATTCCGTTTAATGTTCCAATCCAGAGCTCCCCTTCTTTATCGAGGTGCATGCATAAAATATAATTATCCAAAAGAGTGGAAGTATCCTGATCGGCACTTTTGTAAACTTTAATAGTATAACCATCAAATCTGTTAAGGCCTTCCTGAGTACCAAACCATAAAAACCCTTTCTGATCCTGAATAATTGAAGTAATCATATTATTGGATAAGCCGTTCTCGGAATTCAATCTTGAGAAGGACAATTGCTGAGCATCAATCAAGCTTTCAGCCGAAAGCAACGCAAGCAACAGTAAAGTGCAAAAGAGCTTCTTCAGAATTCCGATCATCACAGTCAGGTAATTTGAGTAATTGAAATTTGTTTAAGGTTATTTTTTACATTCAATCCAGGTAAATGCATTTCCAATTTTACGAAAAAAACAACTACAAAACAGAATGAATGCTCTTAATCATAAAATAAATAGTCGCTTATTTGGCAAAAAAAAACTTTTTTTCCTGTAAAAACCAAAAAGGCATTCTCTAATGTTGCATTTGTACTCATATGTTCTTTTAACTATCTATTTTTGAGGTTTTTATATGAAATCACGAATTTTTTTCTGAAATTTATAATCTGTATTTGTGAATTCTGAATAACACAATAATTCATCTTTAAATCATTTCATTATGAAAACATTTTACACGAAACGACTTTTGCAAGTAACAGGCTTTATGAGTCTGGCGCTATTTGTAATAAGCATACAAAGCGCTTTTTCTCAGTTCCCTGTTCCGGATCAGGCACTCTTGTTTGATGATCCTCTGGAAACATACCATACTCTGGTAGCCGACTCATCCGGAAATAACAATAACGCATTCTGGTGGGCATACCGTGAGGGGAAAGATATAATGTATGGCAAATATAAACCTGCTGAAGGCAAATTCGGAGGAGCCTGGCACATGAGCGGTTACCATATTTGCTGTACCGAAATGGCGAGTCCATCGATGGATTTCATATTACTGGCAGGAAATAATGATGCAGTAAAAGACGCGCCTGGGTTTAAAGAAAATAATCCCCTTTATCACAATGGTTTTAATAGTTTTACCGTTGCATTTTGGTTTAAATCAGACAGAGATTATTCCAAAACACATATTCCGTGTCCACCAGACCAGGTAGGGATGCATGAACAGGAGGTTCTCTTTTCTCTGGGTGGTTCCAATGGGATTGGGATAAAAAATTACATGGGCTACTATGAAGTAAAAGTAGGATATACCCCAGCCGGTGGAACTGCAGAAGCAAAGGCAATCACTTATCTCTTTAATGGTGTTGGCGCAGTCAATAAAGATTGGCAGCATATCGCTGTTACTTATGACAGTGCAAGTAATGGTGCTCTTGCGGTATATATCGATGGTGTTTTGGGAACCGCATATCTGGGGGACCCGAATCCGCTTTCAACAGGTTTCAAAAATATTCCTCCGGCAAGTTCCTCTGCTGAAATTGGTGCTCAAAATAATGGTGGATTATTTGGAAGTGTGTCTGGTTTCTGGGGTACCGGTAATATTGGGCAATACTGCATAACTGCTCCCGATACCACATATCGTACCGGTTGGCCTGCTGCCGGAGATTTTGATGACTTTGTATTTTATAAAAACAAAGTTCTTACAGCAGAACAGGTTCTGGAACTCAAAACAAAAGGGATAAAAGCCTTGCTTAAAGGAGAAGATCCTAACATTGGAGTAAAAGAAACTAAAGCTTTTACCTATACTGTATATCCTAACCCAACCAGCGGATTATTTAAAATTAACAGTAGCAAATCTGAAATAGTAGATGTAAAAATCTATGGTATCCTCGGTAATCAGGTTATGCAGACAAGGGTTAACACAAATCAGAATATTGATATCTCCTCATTTGAAAAAGGAGTGTATTTTGTAAGGGTTAATAACAATAGCGTAAGCAAAATACTCGTAAAATAGAATTCAAATTATTTCAAATAAAAGCCGGCTTCAAGAAGCCGGCTTTTTTATTTATTGAATTTCGGCTAATATTATGCCATTTTCGTGTAACATTTTTTTATTCACGCATGGCGCAACGTTTTTTTGGAATTCGGGAAAGTGTTGATTCACAATTTACTTTGCCCTTGCGCTTAACCTTTCGCAACCAATAAGCGCAAGGGCGCCAAGACGCAAAGAAAACGCAAAGATTTGTTTACTCATTAAACGATATCCCCCTCCTAAAATTAGCGCATTCCCCCGCTTTCGCGAAGCTTCAGCGGAGCAAAGCTTCGCGCCCTCGGTCTTTGCGCGAAACATTTTCATATTCACGCGAAGACGCAAAATTTTTTCTGGTGTCGGGGTAATGATGAAAGGAGGCTTTTCTGAAGTCTATTATTGTTTTTGTAAAATGAATTGCGACGAAACTGTTTGTTGACCTGTAATAATCTGAATTACATATGTACCGGTATTCAGGTTTGCAATTTCCATTTCAAACAAATTACCGCTTGATACTTTACGCATAAGCTCTTTTCCTGACTGATCGAAAATTATTGCTGTAACCCCGTGTAACTCATTTGAGTCTTTAATATCTACAAACAGTTTTGAACTAGTGGGGTTAGGATATATTTTATAACCAGCATCATCAAAGGTCGTCTGATTTAAACCTACCGGAAACAATGTAACCGTATCGGAAAACACTGATTTATCACCATAAATATTAATAGCGCGCAGACTGTAAAAATAGGTTTTCCCGGCAGTAATAGCATTATCAGTATAAGTTGTATCCTTAATATTAGCTGTCAGAAGCAGGAAAAAAGTTCCCGGAGGCATTGCACGGTAAATATCATAATGGTCAATTTCGTATTCAGGATTTGGGTTCCAAAAAAGCTTATTGCCACCCGATTCTGCTTCACCGGTTAAACCTGTAGGTTTTGAGGGTGCTGCAGGCTGAGGAACAATTCCTTCGCATTCATTAGTAAACGAAGATTCATAGCCATCTGTATCCACAGCTGTTACAATGAAATAAAACGTTGAGTATTTCTCCGGTGTGTAGGTAATAAAGGTGTCTTTCAGGTAATTTGTCATCATTGTATACGGACCTCCCTTCAATTCTGATATATAGACAGAATAATATTCAAGATCAGGAGAATTAACCGCATCCCATCTTAATTCCCAGTCTTTTACGCTTTTTTGGACGAATGAAACATTCTGAGGTACTGCAGGGGGATCAAGAATCGGGGCAGAGCTTGTGTACAATGGAATAACACCTGCTCCGACACCGCTTGCAGGGAAATAGGGACGTGTAATTGTTTTTGTAACTCCATCCTGAATTTCCTTGACATAATCAGTATATGCTGCACTGCTAAAATTCGTTTCACGGGCACCTGCAATTGTCATGATTGAATTCTCAATAATAAACCATGGAGTTGTTTTTGCAGATGATGTAGAATAATTATGCACTCCAAGAAGCTCGGTTTTTCCGGCATTTTTGGTATGGATTTTAACGGATCCTCTTTCAGTTTTATATCCAAGAATCCACAGGGTAGCTCCATTATTTTCAATATTTGTCAGGTCTCCAGACTCCGTGTTGATATGTCTTATCCACACATTCTGAGCAGGATTATTAAGTATCAGGGTTCCTGTTACATAATTTACAAGGAAAAGATCCCCGGTTCCTTCGCTTATAAGTGGTAAATCAGATATTGAATTAAGGACAAGAGTTCTGGAAGTCCGGCTTACCATTCTTACTGTAGAATATAAAGCAGTAAACCTTTCCATAACAATGGTGTCGTGAACACCATCCTCAACAATGAAAACACCACTGCCGGTGAATCTTGCTTCGCAGCCAATGATTCTTTTAACATTTCCTCTGATGCGTACCGTGTCAATCATATTATATGAAAAGCCTCCCGGGAAATATACTGTTTCCTTTCCTGCATCTATTGCATCCTGTATGGCTTTTGAATCATTTGTTGTTCCGTTTCCTACCGCTCCATAAGTTTTTACATTAGCCCATTGGGAAAGATCAGACCATGCAACTTCAGGCCATTCTTTAACAGGCAGGTTTAAGCTATTTACCGGTGAAGGAAACTGACGGTAGAGTCCATGGGAATTATATTCTTTGATATGTGAATCCATCATATCAATTTTAAGCCCGCCAGTACTCTTAATAGTCATGTCATAACCTGTGCGGTTGATATTCCGGCCATAAAACACACTGTTGTTTTCAATAGCGGGAACCGTATCAGCTCCACCACTTATTTCGGCATCAATCAGAAGCATAGTTCCTTGATTCTTAACTGCCATGACTGTATTTTCGCTGACGAAATTCCGTATCGGACTTACGTTTCCTGATGTATAAAAACCACAGACATTCTGATTCCGTACCGTGATTTTTTCAAAAGTCATGCTGTTAATAGCAAAACCATGTCTGACGCCATAGTCAAAACCCTCAACTGTCAGGTCGTAAACATAACCAGGGCCTATTTCATCGGTAAAATATAGATCGAGGCCATAGACTCCCTGCCCATCCCCCGAAATAATTTTTACATGCTGCATTGTTCCTTCGTTGCTGCAGTTGAATTGAATTCCACATGCACCGGGATTTCCAGTACCTGTATTAACGGTAATTCCCCTGATAGCATTCCTGAAACGCTGAGCCGGAGAAGGTCCGGTGTAAATCATGGCTTTTCTGGTTGCAGGAGTCTGGAATCCATCGCAGTTATCCTTTAGTTTAATGATGGTACCAGCCATGCTTTCTCCCTGAATCATTGTACGTTTAAAAGTATTTCCACCCGATCCTTCAGGCCATTTCAAAGTGTTTGAAATCAGGTATGTTCCGTTGGGAAGGTAAATAGTCCTGTTTCCGTTTGGGTACAAATTGAGAGCAGCCTGGATGGCAGCAGTAGCATCCACAAGCCCTGTTTTATCTGCATTGTAAGGAGGTAGGGTTACATCCAGCACACCTGCATCAGAAGGAAATACAATGCCTTCGGACTGACCCGATAGCAAACTGATATAAAGGATTGTTGAAAACAATAATGTTAAAATTCGTTTCATTTTTTTCGGATTGGATTTGTTAATATTTAAATTCATTATAATAATTATAGAATAGTATAGGAATACAATGCCCAGCTGTTTGGACCCGGGAGACTTATTCCAATTGATCCTTTCTCAGTTTTGCATTTAATAGTTTCTGCCCCCACTCCGGCAATTTTTTCCAGCTTTATCCTTGAACCTTCCGGAAGCCATACTTTTATTTGCTCTGTAGCTATTTCATTTAATTCCCTGAAAAATAGAAAATAGCCAGTCTTCTCGCTCGTAACCGATTGGAATCCCGTCCAACTCGTTCCTGAAGGTTCTTCACCTACCGGCAAAATAATCCCTTTATGGAAATCCTGCTGAACAGATAAATAACTTTGAACAGTTTTGGAAATTTCAAATGCTTGTTCGGGTAATCCGGAGTTTTCGAAAAAACCCATTGGCTGCGCAGCCATTACAGTGGCTAAGGCATAATCAAAAGTCACCTTCCCCGGGGCAAAAATGTTATCTCCGTAATTCTCTGCATTTCTCCAGATATTACAGAATGGCATCTGCAGTTTTTCAGGGGGAACATATTTTGAGAGTAGCCACAAGTTCCTAAGCGTAGTATGTGGATAATAGTTTTTCCAGTCAGTGTAGCGATTCGATACCCAGTAGGTGCCATACTCGTTAAAAAAATGGTAACCAAAGCGTTTATGTGCGGTAATATCCAGATTATAAGACAACTCTCCCCCGGTTTTATCATATACATAATCAAACAATTTCCTTACCCTGTCTTCGGAAATTTTGTTTTCAAGTTTCAGTCCGTCAATTTTGATGATGTTAAAACCATAGTTACGATTTAAGTTCCATAATACTTCAGCGTCTTTCTGCCAGTTTTCATAATTGTTTTTATAGGCTGGATTAAACCAGATAGAGAGTTTTATGCCAGCTCTGGATGCACTGTCGAGGAGAGGCTTCAGACCCCGGGGAAATTTTTCCGGATGGACATCCCAATAACCTTCCCTATCCCAGATAGTTTCGAAAGTACCACCCTTAAAGGCCGAATTTGCTGAAAGACCTGCCTCCCAGCCATCATCAATCTGCAGGTAATTACTGCCAAGACGTTTAGCAGCAGCGATCTCCTCCATTATAAAAGCTTCACCCAGCTTCTTGTCCTGTCCGCGGTCACCCCAGGTATTTGTCATAAAAATTGGTTCACTGGCTGCATAGCCGGGGAAAATATTCTTTTGGTAGGTACGCAGGGCTGAAAGAGTTTCATATTCAGAATTTCCTCCAAATCCGCTCACAAAGCCATAGGCCTGTATCCATTCCGATTCTTTCAGATCTGCTGAATCCAGTCCGATACCAATTAGCTGAATTTTACCTATGGAAGAAATAAAATCAGCCCCGGGATATGACAACTGTGAATAATAAGAAGGGGATTCCTTAAGAATAAATATCCTTGACCCGGTTTCCATGTTTCTGAGAATAGCTAAATTTCCTTTGTGAATGTTCATCCGGTAAAGCAATTCCTCTGATTCCTGGCAGAAATTATTGTATCGATCGGTAATATCATAAAATCTGACTGTACGAATACTCCAGCTTAATCCGGGCAGTTGAATTTTTTCCAGTACAGGGGCGAATGAAAAACCATGACTGACATCGGAGTACTGTTCCAAATTATCAAGACTCGTGGCACCAGCGTAATGATTAACCCAATGCGAGTCGGCCTTCCCTTTCAGAAAGTAGGTGCATTGAAAGGCAGAAGTTCCGGGGAATATCCTGAATAAGCGTTTCACGTGTAATTTCCCTAAAACGGAATAGACCTCAACTGCAAGATGTGCATTCCACTTTGGGGAAGCTTTAATGAATTCAGCTTTAATATCTGAACTTCCCATTTCATGCATCTCTTTGGGAAGAGTGAAGTCGGGTAGGGTATCAGTGAAATGGTAGACTTCTCTAGTCTTTTTATTCTCCCAATACAGACTTACCAGATTTCCGGAGTTCCACAAATAAGCCCTTTCAAAACAGTTGTTCCCGATTCTTAGTGTGTCTCCTGAGAAAATGCTGTAACAACCACTTTCCGAAATAGAAACAATTTTCTGTGCTTCAGAATTTTTGGGCATACAGTTGAAGAAAACGAATAATAAAACGAAAGGGAGTTTGATTCTATGAATCAAACTTTTTCTGGTTACAAACAATTGAGCTTTGAATGAATTATTGAGTAACATTTATATTTCGTTTAGTCACCGGGTAACTCGAATTTATTTAATTGTTGATTCATATATAAATGGAAATACTTCAGATGGTTTATGTGCTTCTTTCATAAGCTCTTCCAACCTGATAAGCATTTCAGGATTTGCATCAGCAAGGTTTATAGTTTCACCCGGATCTTCAGACAAATTATAAAGTTCTGTTACTTTTTCATCGGGTTTGTTTACGTTCAGAGTTACAGCTTTCCACTTGCCCATCCTGATTGCAGTTTTTCCGCCCTGCTCATGAAATTCCCAATACAGGTACTCATGCTGTTTCTGGTTTTTACCCAGGAGTTCAGGAAGAAATGAAATTCCATCTGTTTCTGCGATAACTTCAGCCCCGGTTATTTCAGCAAATGTGGGGAGGATATCCCAGAAGGCAGATACATGGTCGCTTTTTGAACCTTCCATTACTTTTCCGGGCCATTTCACCAGCATAGCTGTTCTTATGCCACCTTCATACAAATCGCGTTTATAACCTCTGAGATCGCCGTTACTGTTGAAATAGTCCGGATCCGCTCCACCTTCCATGTGTGGCCCATTGTCTGATGCAAAAACAACAATTGTGTTTTTTTCAAGTCCCAGCTCAGTCAGCTTAACAAGAATTTCACCCACATAATCATCAAGCTGGGCCACCATCGCTGCAAATGCAGCATGTGCTTCAGGCTGTGATCCGTAAGGGCCTAATCTGTAAGTTGGACCGTCATCTGTTCCTTCATAGGATTTTTCAGGGAGAAACTTACCCCTGAACCTATTCATATATTCTTCTTTTGCAAATAGTTCTGCATGAGGAATCGCTGTCGGGTAAAAAAGAAAGAAAGGTTTACTTTTGTTTGTTTCTATGAAATTAAGTGCTGCAACATGTATAAGATCAGCACTATACGCACCTGTTCTGCTGCTGTCATTTTCAGGGAGAAGAATTTTCTCATGATTATGCCATAGGTGATCGGGGTAATAATTATGAGCGAGGCCCTGGCAGTTATAACCATAAAATTCATTTATTCCCTGAAGATTTGGATCTCCTTCAGAATCAATAAATCCCAGACCCCATTTTCCAAAAGCGCCGGTAGTATAGCCTTTCGATTGCAACATCTTTCCAAGTGTAAATGTGTTTGCCGGCAATGGCCAGTTGCCTTCCGGTTTCCAACCCTTATTTCCGCGGATTGGTGTATGACCGGTATGTAGTCCGGTCATCAGACTCGATCGGGAAGGAGCGCAAACAGTACAACCTGCATAATGCTGGGTAAAAAGCATGCCCTGTGCAGCAATTCGGTCGATATTAGGAGTGGAAAAATTCTGTTGCCCGTAACAGCTCAGGTCGCCATAGCCAAGGTCATCGGCAAGGATATAGACTATGTTTGGTAATGGCTCACTTTTACTAATATTATCGCATGAAATCAATGCATAAGAAGCCAAAAGTGCTAATGGAATATTCCTCTTTATCATAATAAAATTGGTATACCAGTATTGATGAGATGAGGTTTTTTGAAAGAATTTCAGTTGTCTCAAAAAGTTATCAATATCTTCCTCACTCAATTATCATTAACTTTAATATCACAAAATCTTTTTCATTTCTGACTTTTACACTATAGATCCCTCCCGGAAGACCTGAAAGGTCAATGTCCTGATTCATCCCGGTGATTTGGCTGAATACCATGGAACCGGTGATATTATACACTTCGAGAAGACATTTTTCATTGAAAGTATGGCTTTCAATCCGAATCATCCCTGCAGAGGGATTAGGATATACTTTGATGTCTGCTGTGTTAAAACGGAAAGGAACAGAAATGTTAAAATCCGCCAAAACTTCTGCTATACCGGAAGATAATGTGTCAGGAAA
>CAYOLQ010000068.1:15615-19368 GCA_964404825.1 uncultured Chitinophaga sp. | reverse complement strand
TAGGTGCTATTATCGGAGCTTTTGGAAGTGGTGTTCTGACGGATAAATACGGGCGAAAAAGGATACTTATCATTGTGGCTCTCTTTTTTGGTCTTTCATGCGCTATCACGGCGATCGCAACATCCTCCGTTGTGTTCATTTCAGCACGGGTATTAGGTGGATTGGCTGTAGGTGCCGCTTCCGTTTTATCCCCCATGTATGTGGCTGAAGTTGCTCCGCCTAAAAACAGAGGAACTCTTGTGGCCATTTATCAGCTTGCCATTACCCTTGGGATCCTGGCTTCATACACCATTAACTACGGATTACACAACATGGAAAACAACTGGCGCTGGATGTTTGCAACCGGCGTTATTCCTTCCGTAATTTTTTTCACCGGATTATTTTTTATCCCCGAAAGCCCCCGCTGGCTCTATAAAGCAGGACGAAAGAAAGAGTCTCTCGATGTACTTACCCGAATTGGCGGCGAAGCTACTGCAAAAGCTGAAATACTTGAAATTTCAGAGTCGCTCAAAGAAAACAAAACCAAACTGTCGATTGGGGATTTGTTTAAACCAACATACCGTAAGGTAATGTTCACCGGATTCCTTTTAGCCATACTGGTTCAGGTAAGCGGGATAAACACAGTTGTTGACTATGCACCAAAAATTCTGTTGGCTGCAGGTGTTGAAATAAAGAATGCCCTGCTGCAAACCTCTCTTCTCGGCCTGATAAATTTTCTGTTCACTTTTATAGCAATTTTCTTTGTTGATAAAGTTGGCCGACGCTTTTTGTATCTCTTAGGTTCCATGGGCATGGTGATAACGTTGCTGCTTCTGGCTGCTTCATTTTATCTGAACCTGGACGGAGTATTCACCTTAGTCTGCATTATGCTTTTTATCGCATTTTTTGCATCCTGCATCGGACCCGTTTTCTGGACTCTTGTATCAGAAATTTTTCCCAACAGGATTCGGGGTAAAGCTGTTGCTTTTGCCTCTTTCACCCAGTGGATCTTTAACTTCCTGGTGGTATTGCTCTTCCCTCATTTTCTGGCGTCTGTTGGTGGTGCGGCAACTTTCCTGTTCCTGGCCCTGATGTCTCTTTTACAATGGCTGTTTACCTATCTGTATGTGCCCGAAACAAAAGGAAAATCCCTCGAGGAAATTGAGCAGCTCTGGATAAGTAAATCCTGATTTTATAACCCTAATCAAATAAAACTAATGACAAAAAATCAAATTGCCAAAAATTTTAAACGATTAAGCTTAGCACTTATACTATTTTCCGGCTTTCTCATCGTTTCCTGCAAGGAAGATACAGTTTCGACAGGACGTGCCTTTAACGGTGATTATTCGGGAGAATACCTAAACAGAGTTTCTTTTCCTATCGGGGGAATTGGGGCCGGTATGTTCTGCATGGATGGAACCGGTTCGATGTCTCACTTATCTGTAAATAATAAACCGGAAGTTTTTAACGAACCCATCTCCTTTGCAGCCATAAGTGTGAAAGGAGTAACTAATGGTGCCAAGGTTCTTGAAGCACAGGTACCTGAATGGAAGCTTTTCGGACCCGGAGGGTCAGCCAACGGTTCGCCCGGAAAAAGCTACGGTTTGCCGCGGTTTGAAAACGGCCGCTTTTTACCTCGCTTCCCCTTTGCCACTCTTAATCTTGAGGATAAGGATATCCCCCTTGATGTTGAAATAACCGGCTGGAGCCCTTTTATCCCCTCAGATCATGATAATTCAAGTCTGCCGGTAGGTGCAATGGAATACAAATTTAAAAATAACACTGACAAAGAGATTGAAGCCGTTTTTTCGTGGAACTCAAGAAATATAATTGCTGAATGGGTTGGACAAATCCTGCCGGTAAAAAATGGTTTCGTCATGACCGCTGCTGCAAGTCCTGATTTTGCTTCAGGTTCAAGAGGGTTTGCGGTATTTGTAGATGACGATGAGGCAATTGTTGATCATTGCTGGTTCCGCGGGCAGTGGTTCGATCCCCATATGATACTCTGGAAAAACATTGCCAATTGCAATACTCCGGCCAATCCACCGAGTGAAACTCCTGCACCCGGTGCTTCAATTTATGTTCCGGTAAAACTAAAACCCGGAGAAGAAAAAACTATATCGGTAAATTTCGCATGGTATTTGCCCGATTCAAAACTAAACATTGGATGTATTCCTGGTAGTTGCTGTGCTTCCTCTGCATACAAACCCTGGTACGCCAGTAAGTTTGCCGATCTGAACGAACTTATAGACTACTGGTCCGGAAATTATTCCGGACTGAAGAAAAATACCGTTCTTTTCCGTGACGCTTTTTTCTCTTCATCTTTACCTCCCGAAGTAATTGAAGCAGTTGCTGCGAACCTTACCATCCTGAAATCGCCTACAGTTTTAAGACAACATGACGGCCGGTTATGGGCGTTCGAAGGTTGCAGCGATAATGAAGGCTGTTGCCATGGATCATGCACACATGTATGGAATTATGCTCAGGCTGTTCCTCACCTTTTTCCGGCTTTGGAAAGAACTCTCCGGGAAACGGAATTCAAAATAAGTCAGAATGACGATGGACACCAGTCTTTTCGTTCTGCTCTCCCTATTTCGGAACCGGGACATGGCTTTTATGCAGCTGCAGATGGCCAGCTTGGCGGGATTATGAAAATTTACAGAGACTGGAGAGTGAGCGGAAATACAGAATGGATGAAGGATCTATACCCATATGTTAAAAAGAGTCTTGACTTTTGCATTAAAACATGGGATCCCGGCCACAAAGGGTATCCTGAAGAACCTCATCACAACACATACGATATCGAATTCTGGGGACCAGACGGAATGTGTACCAGTTTTTATCTGGGCGCACTTACAGCAATTATTCAGATGAGTAAGGCTCTGGATCTTCCCTGTGATGAATATGAGACCATACTGAATAAAGGCAAAATTTTCATGGAATCGGAATTGTACGACGGTGAATACTTCATCCAGAAAGTTATATGGGAAGGCCTGAAATCTCCAAATCCTGTTGATGCTTCAAAAATCAGCATAAGTACCAGTTATTCCCCCGAGGCAATTGAACTTCTGAAAAAAGAAGGACCTAAGTACCAGTATGGAAAAGGCTGCCTTTCAGACGGTGTGCTGGGAATGTGGATCGCTACTGTTTGTGGTCTGGATGAGGTTCTCGACAATCAGAAAGTAACAAGCCACCTGAATGCGGTTTATAAGTACAATCTCAAAGAGGATCTTATTGACCACAGTAATCCCCAAAGACCAACATTTGCTGCCGGAAGGGATGGCGGACTTTTGCTTTGTACATGGCCAAAAGGCGGAGAATTGTCGCTTCCGTTTGTGTATAGTAATGAGGTGTGGACGGGAATCGAATACCAGGTCGCCAGTCATCTCATGTTCAAGGGCGAAGTTGAAAAAGGACTTAAAATAGTTAGGGAATGCAGAGAGCGGTATAACGGCAAAATACGCAACCCGTTCAATGAATACGAATGCGGAAGCTGGTATGCCAGGGCCATGTCGAGTTATGGTATGATTGAAGGCCTTACCGGAGTGAGATTTGATGCAGTTGACGGAATCCTCTATATTAATTCACAAATAGGCGATTTTAAAAGCTTTCTGTCAACCGAAACCGGATTCGGTACCGTGGAACTGAAAAACGGTGAGCCCTCTATCCATGTTGATTTTGGTACAATACCTGTTAAAAAAGTTCTGGTCTCCGGATCGGAAAAACAACTGACACTTTTATAAACCATTAATGAGGATGAAAAGGGAAGCGCAA
>CAYOLQ010000068.1:0-15515 GCA_964404825.1 uncultured Chitinophaga sp. | reverse complement strand
GTTTGTTATCCTCCTTATATAATTGCGCTTTTCTTTGCGCCCTGGCGCCTTTGCGCTTAATTTGCTCGCGAGGGAAACATTTCATAAAATTAACCAATTCAAAAAACCATGAAAAAAATAATTCTGATAGTATCAATCTGCATTTATTCTTTCTCTCTTTTTTCCCAGGATTTTGGTAATGAAATGTTTCAGTTATCAACCATAAAGAAAGATGTCAAATCACGTCAGATAAGCAGTTCCGACAAGACAGGAGGAAATGGTGATTGCCTGACAGGCATTAAAGATGGCGAAAAAGCAGTACTGATGGAGGTAAAGGGTGCAGGTGTTATAAACCACATCTGGATAACGATTGCTCCTGAAGCAGAAAAACTAAACCGTAACGACATTGTCATCCGGATGTACTGGGATGGAAATACCTTTCCATCAGTTGAAGCACCTATCGGACCATTTTTTGGTAACGGATGGAATGAAGCCTATAATTTTGTATCGGTTCCTTTATCGGTTTCTCCCGGATGGGGAAAATCATACGTTTGCTATTTTGCAATGCCTTTTTCCAATGGTGCAAAAATTGAGATTGAAAATCAGACAGGCAGAGAAATTTCTAACTTTTACTATAACATCAATTATGTTGAAATGCCCCAGTTACCTAAAAACACAGGCCGTTTTCACGCCTGGTACAATCATGAGGTGACAGAAGCCCATCCCGATGGAGAAAATGAATGGGGATTACTGGGAAAACAAGGAGAAAATAAAAAGGGAACAGGAAATTATCTTTTCGCCGATATTAAAGGAAAAGGGCAATTTGTTGGAGTTAACTATTATGTCAACTGCCCTACAACCATGTGGTATGGCGAAGGTGATGAAATGGTATTTATTGACGGCGATTCGCTTCCTACATTTAACGGAACGGGTACCGAAGATTTTTTTAACACATCATGGTGTCCGAAGGAATTATTTCAGCATCCCTACTATGGATATCCCCGCGTAAATAACGAAACGGGCTGGCTGGGTCATACCCATGTTTACAGGTTCTTCATTGCAGATCCCGTATACTTCGATAAGTCGTGCAGATTTACCATTGAACACGGTCACAATAATAACCTAACTCTCGACCTTGCTTCAGTTGCATATTGGTATCAGGAAAATCCAGCTTCCTTACCCAGATCCTTTACAAAAGAAGAGCGTGTGCCCAAACCCATGATTGGTCCCGGTGACATCCACCTCTGGAGAAACTCCTGGAGAATTGAAAAAGGAAATGATCCCGTTTTGTGGGGAAAATAATTTCAATCCAAAAATGTAATGAAAAAATCATCCCTGATTTCCGGAAAAACTGAAATTGCTAAGGCTGCATTCCCGGTGATTGATGCTCATAATCATCTGTGGGGAAACTGGCAGGTTGATCGTGTGATTAAGGTCATGGATGAGATGGGGATCGCCAGCTATTGCGACCTCACAGGAAATGTAAGGATTGAATTTGCTAACGGTGGTTACGTATTAAATCCGGGCGATATTACCGACTTTTTTAGTAATTGCGCTGATAAATACCCGGGCAGATTCTATTGTTTCACCACCGCAAACTTCGCCAGACCGGTAAATGAGCCGTTTTTTACTGACAGCAAAGAGTTCGTCAGGGATTTTACCGAAACGATTCAGAATCATTTTAAAATGGGCGCAAAGGGCTTTAAGGTTCTGAAAGAACTGGGCCTTCATTACAAAGATTCAGATGGTAAACTTATATCTGTTGATGACCCACGTTTATTTTCTGTCTGGGAAGAAGCAGGAAAACTCAATATGCCTGTCCTTATACATCAGGCAGACCCATCAGGTTTCTTTGATCCCGTGACCCCTGAAAATGAACATTACGAGTCGCTTAAAAAATATCCTTCCTGGAGCTATGCGGATCCTGTTTTCCCCAGAAAATCTGAACTTTTAAAAAGGCGTGATAATCTTATTAAGCAACACCCGGGGACATGTTTCATATTACCGCATTTTGCCAACCATGCTGAAAATATATCCTATGTGTCTGAATTACTTACCGAAAATCCGAATGTGTACATCGATTTTTCAGCAAGACTTGATGAATTGGGCCGTCAGCCCTATACGGCAAGAGAATTCTTTATAAAACATCAGGACCGGATAATCTTCGGTACCGATATGCCTGCAAATCTTCAAAGCTCGGCTGAAATGTACCGCACGTATTTCAGATTCCTGGAGACATTTGATGAATCCTTTTATACTCCTGATTATGACGGGACATTTGATAGATCCAGATGGCCCATATGCGGAATAGGATTACCAAAGGACGTTCTGAAGAAAATTTATCACGGAAATATTCTTAAAATAATCCCCTCCCTAAAAGAGGATCTGAGTGAAAACAATATTAATATTTAAAATAACAAAAAATGCTTAAAACTAAAATTGGATTTATTGTATTTGGTGTTCATAAAGATGGATTGCCCGATCCAATGGGAAATCCCTTTATTGATGAAAAGTTAATCGAAAACTCGAAAAAAGCACTGAAGAATGCAGGAATGGAATTGGTAGAGTACGACACCGTAATTTCAACAAAGCAGGAAGCAAAAACCTGTTTGGGGAAATTTAAGAAGATGGACGAAATCGATGCCATTGTCTTGTTTTCTGGCACATGGGTGTGGTCTGCACATTTAATAGCATCCGTTCGTGACTTTTCTTCTTCAGGAAAAGGAATTGTACTTTGGACCAATCCCGGAAGTCAGGGATGGAGACCGGTTGGAGGAATGGTAATGCAGGGAGCTCTTAAAGAAATAGGACTCAATCACAGATATGTTTACGGAAGTTATGCTGACCCGAAGGAAATTGAGAAAATCACCTCATATTGCCGGGCATTCGCGATGAAAAATGTTCTGAATATGTCAACAATAGGGACATTTGGTGGTCGTGGTATGGGTCAGACCTGTGGTGCCGCCGATCCCTCCCAATGGATGAAAACTTTCGGGATTGATATTGATTCCAGAGATACTACTGAACTTCTCGATACCGCACAAAAAATCAGCAAAGAGGAGATTAAACAAGCCAGAGAGAGGATACAAAAGTTATTTTCTGAGGGAATTCCGGATAACCAACAAGCTGAAAAATCAATACGGCTTTATCTGGCAATACGAAAACTACTGGCTAAAAATGAATGGGATTTTTATACTATCCAGTCTTTTCCGGGACTTGGCGACACATACAGCGCTACCTGTTTTGCACAAAGCATGATTCTCGAAGACGGTTTTGGCACATCAACCCTGGGCGACTTTAATACTGCATTAACAGTTAAGTGCCTTACAGATTTAAGCAATGAACCGGTATATTATGGGGATCTGCAACACGTTGATAAAACGAATAATGAAATAAAAATTATCGGCGACGGCGCTTGTCCTCCCTCACTGGCCGGGAAACTGGGTCCTGCAGGGTTTGCTGAACACGGGATTCCCACTGAAGGTGAAGCAGGCGGAATATCTGTAAAACTGGTTTGTAAAGTAGGAAAAGGCGTGCTTGCCCGGCTTGGAAGAAATAATGGTAAATTTGAGATGGTAATTACCCGATGCAGCATTTTCGAACCACCTGCCAATCAACTTGAGAAAAGAAAGAACGAATGCGGAATCCCATTCTGGCCTCATGGTTTCGTAAAGGCTGATTGTGATATTGATGACTTATTGCAGGCCTGGAATAATGAATATGCCTGTCTAGGTTACGGTGAACACCTTTACGAAGAGCTTAAGGCATTTTGTGAGATTACCGGAATAAAAGCTATTGCGCTTTAATGAAAAACTTTAAAGCCGACTTTGAAAACTGGCAAATAGAATGTATTCCTGAGGACGGTGCAAGAATTTCAGTTTTGAAATATGCAGGTATGGATTTGCTGACGGCATGTCCTCCTGCATTTAATCCTCCGGAAAAGTTTTATGGGGAATATGAAACCAGGCCAGTTTATGGATATGATGATTGTTTCCCGACTGTTGATCCTTGTTTTCATCCGGAGGATAACTTTAACTACAGGGATCACGGTGAAATATGCTGGACGGAGTGGAAAGTAAATGCAGATGAGAATAATTTGTATTGCTCTGCAGATTGCATCATTCCCAGGGTAGTGTTTAAAAGAACCCTGAAATTTTGCAGGAATAAACTGACATGGAAATTTGAAGTAATCAATAAATCTGGAAAAAAGATTAGCTTTCTTCATGTTATGCATGCATTGATGCCCCTGGATATTGTTCAGTTTATAAAAGTTCCCGGATTCGCAGAAACGCTTGATGAGATAAAATCGCACTTGTACCATCATAAAGATCCTCAGGAACTTACGCAACATTTGTTGGGAGTAAAAAAAGGAACTTTCGAAATGCTGTTACTAAGAGATATCGATAATGGATCTGTTAAAATTGGATTTATGACAGGGATTACTTTACAAATTAATTTTGACAGTAAAATGTTCCCGACACTTGGAATCTGGTGGAATAACTCAGGCTATCCGGATGAGAATGGGCTACAGCGCTGCGAATGCGCATTCGAACCTATCCCGGGCCTGTGCAGTAATTTATCAAAATCTTACGAAAAAGGCATATATTTGAGTGCAGGTCCGGAAGAAACACTTTACTGGGAAATTGATTGGGTAATTGAACAAAATATAAACGGAAACTATGCCACTAATTCTTGAAAGAAGTAATGTACTTGATATTTATCAGGAAGCTCGTCAGAGACAATGGGTAATTCCAACGTTTAATTCCGAAAATCTTACATCAACAGAAGCAATTTTAGCTGCAACTCTTGATTACAGCCTGATGATCAATCAGCCGGATCTGCCTGTGACTATCGGCATAACAAATCAATATGATCACCGGAGCCAGTCTGTTTTGTATACCCATACAAGAAGATGGGATATCGGATTAAAACTTTTTCTGGCAGACATAGAGGTATTGACCGGCAAGGGATCTCCATATGAAAAATTAAGAGTTATGATCCATCTTGACCATGCAAAATGGGATACAGATAAAGATCTTTTCGAATGGGATATGAATAAGTTTTCAATGATCATGTACGATGCATCTGACCTCCCCTTTGATGAAAACATAAAGCTTACTTCTGCTTTTGTGGAAATTAACAAACATAAAATTGTTATTGAGGGCGCATGTGATGAAATTGTGGACGCTACAGGTAATATCAGAAGCGAGCTGACTACCCCGGAACAAGCATTAAAATACCTGACAGGCAGCGGGGTGGATTTCATAGTTGCAAACCTTGGTACCGAGCACCGGGCAAGCAATTCCGACCTGAAGTATTATGGCGATCAGGCAAGAAAGATTAGTAAACTAACGGGACAGAAACTTGTGCTGCATGGAA
Source organism: uncultured Chitinophaga sp. (assembly GCA_964404825.1). Classification (GTDB taxonomy): domain Bacteria; phylum Bacteroidota; class Bacteroidia; order Bacteroidales; genus JACJXF01. Next base: position 10,157 of record CAYOLQ010000068.1, on the reverse strand, counting down.
CATCTTCGGTAGGAAACGATCAGATCAGGAATCTGTTTGCCGACGGAATTGCAAAGGTAAACATCTGGACAATCCTTGAAAGAAACAGTTCACCCATACTTTTTGAGGATATGGTTTTAAATGCTTCAAAAGTAACCGGAAAAGGAAAATCGGAAGAACTTTTCCAATCGGGTCTTATTGGTGAAAAAGCCGACCGGAGCAGTATGGCGTCCTTATCGTATTATACAACAACATACCGACAAAATATTATTTTCAATGAGATGAAGAAAATTGTCCGTGATTACCTTTTGCTCTGGTATGTGTAAATAAGCATTTCTATGAACCATTACATGGGTATCGATATTGGAACAAGTGCTTGTAAAGCCGTACTCTTTGATGAGAATGGCAGGCAAATCTCCATGGCTCAGCGTGAGTATAATATTATCTCTAAACATCCCGGGTGGGCTGAGCTTGATACCGATGAAGTGTGCAGGAAATGCTTCGAAGTAATCAAAGAATCGGCATCGGCAGTTGAAGCAGGATCGATTAAGGGTTTGGGGATATCTAGTCAGGGAGAAGCGTTCACATTAATCGATAAAGAAGGCAATGCCCTTTGTAATGCACTGGTTTCCTCTGATATCAGAGCGAATGAGATGATTAATCCGTGGACGGAGAAGTTTGGTGCGGAAAAACTCTACTTTATAACCGGACACACCCCGCATCCCATGTTTTCTTTATTCAAGATATTATGGATAAAAGAACATATGCCTGAGATATGGGCAAAGTGCAGTAGGATATTGTGTTTTGAGGATCTTCTGCAGTACAGACTGGGTATAAAAAATCCATCAATAGGCTGGCCGCTTGCCGGTAGAACAATGCTCTTTAATGTTATTTCACATGATTGGAATAATGAGATTCTCTTTCATGCCGGAGTGAGACCGGAGCAACTTTCAAGACCCTTAAAATCCGGATCTGTTGCCGGATATGTGAACCAAGAAATTGCAGAGGAGCTGAATCTTGGAGAAAACACTTTTATCGTTACCGGGGGACATGACCAAACCTGCGCAGGACTAGGGGCCGGTGCTATAGATCCGGGCATTGCCGTATATACTTCCGGAACTGTTGAATGCATTACTCCTGCATTTAACAAGCCTGTTTTTACAGCAAACCTTCGAAAAAACAATCTTTGCACGTACGATCACACCGCTCCTGAAATGTACGCAACGGTTGCTTTCAGTCTTACCGGTGGAAACCTTCTGAAATGGTTTAAAAATGAATTCGGTGCTTCAGAAATAGCCCAAGCTGAAAAATCAAATTGCAGTCCATATGAACTGTTGCTCGAAAAATTGCCGGAAGGCCCAACCCGGCTGCTTGTACTGCCATACTTTACTCCTTCAGGCACTCCTTATTTCGATGTAAATGTAAAAGCTGCCATTTTAGGTTTGGATCTTTCTGTAAGCCGCGAAGAAATACTGAAGGCACTTCTCGAAGGTGTTGCTTTTGAAATAAAACTCAATATGGAAATCCTCAGGCAATCGGGTTATGTTGTAAACGAATTAAGAATTATTGGGGGAGGTGCGCGATCCCTGAAACATATTCAGCTAAAATCGGATGTTATAGGAATGCCAATAAGTCTTTTAGATGTAACTGAAGCCGGCTGTATGGGAGTGGCTATGCTTGCAAAAGCTGCTTATACCAGTGAAACGGTAAGTGATATTGCAAGAAACTGGGTCAGACCGGTTGCACAGGTAAAACCAAACAATGTGGATTTTTACAACCAAAAATTCGGTGATTACAAAAAATTATATGATATGCTGAAAAATTTCCGATGATTGTAAACCTTTTACCCGCCCCCAAAAAGTCAAAATACGGCTTACAAGGGAAATTGACATTCAGACCTCTGATTTGGAAAAAATCCGGACAGTTGTAAGTCACTCGCATACATTAAAATGAAATCAAAATGAAAAAATTGTCACTGGGAATTCTGATTATTGTGAATTGCTTTTCATCCTTTGCGCAACGGGAAACCCTTTCTCTAAATGGTGAATGGGCTATTGAAGAAAGTGTTGATTCGCTGCGTATCCCCAAAAAATACACACATACTGTTCAGGTTCCGGGATTGGCAAATATGTCGGTTCCTGAGTTTAAGGATATTGATAAATTCTATGGAAAGGAATACCTCTTAAATTCGTGGGCTAAAGCTTCCCATCAGCATCTGAATGTTAATGCTGATACTTTAAAAACAGGTTTAAGCGTACAAAAAAGGAATTACTTATGGTATAAAAAAGTAGTGGATATAAAAACTGTAAACGAACTTTATGTTTTAAAAATAAACAAAGCACAATTTGGTACCCGGCTTATCATAAACGGAAAAACAGCCGGATATTCAACAGATTGTTTTAGTTCGCAATACTATAATATCACCCGCTTCCTTAAAGTTCCCGGAAAAAACGAGATTGTAATACGCATCGGTGCACATCCCGGAGTATTGCCGGCCGAGGTACCCGCAGGTAATGATTACGAAAAACGACACTGGACTCCCGGAATTTACGATGATGTTTCTCTGATTTGCACAAACTACCCCTACATCGAAAGTGTTCAGGTATCGCCCGATATTTATAAGGATGAGGTTACCGTTCAGTCAATTGTAATTGCCGGACCCGGAACAGATTCACTTTCGATTTCATATAAAATTTCGGAATGGAAAAGTTCAGCAGAAGTGGCAAATATTATTTCAGAGAATATTAAGATTTCAGGAGGATCGGAAGGAAATAAAATTACCAGCAAAGTAAAAATACCGGATCCCAAACTCTGGTCATGTGAATCTCCGTTTCTTTATATGCTGGATGTTTCAACAGGGAAAGACAATTTCACCACCCGGTTCGGGATGCGGGAGTTTCGCTTCGATACTCCAACCAAAAGAGCCTGGCTGAACGGAAAAATTATTTATTTGCGGGGATCGAATATTACATTACACCGGTTTTTTGACGACAGCCTTTGTCGTAATCACCCATGGGATGAGAAATGGGTGAGAAAGTTGCTGACCGATTTACCTGCGAAATATAGCTGGAACTGTTTCAGGTTCTGCATTGGACCTGTTCCGGATAAGTGGTTCGACATTGCTGATGAGAACGGCTTAATTATCCAGAACGAATATTTTATCTGGAGTTACCGACCCTATTGGGATACAAAAATACTTCAGACACAACTTGCAGGATGGATGAGGGATAGCTGGAATCACCCCTCCGTTGGCTGGTGGGATATTAACAATGAAACCCGTTCGGATACCTTAACCAAACTCATTCCATTGCTGCGTGGGCTCGACCTTTCAGACCGTGCATGGGACAACGGATATAACCTCCCTGTAGGAAGTAATGATCCGGTTGAAGACCATAATTACAAATGGTTCCGCAATCCGGCCGATACCAGAAAACATTTTGAGGAAGGGACCAGCGCAAAAACAACAAATTCTCCCCACCCCACTGCACATGCTGCAGTACTTAACGAATACGGCTGGATGTGGCTGAAACGTAGCGGTGAAGTTACCCTGCTGACCAAAGGAATTTACGATTCAATTGCCCCTAATTGCAGTAACAGTGAACGTCAGGAAATCTATGCCTATCTGCTGGCGGCTGAAACAGAGTATTTCCGGGCCCATCGGAACTATGCAGGCGTTTTGCATTTCGATTACCTCACAGGAGATTTCAACGGAGCTATTACAGGGGATATTTTCAGGAACCCTGAAACCCTTGAACCTCTTCCTGCCTACGACAAATACTTTTCCGAGATCTTTAAACCTTTGGGAGTATATGTGAATTTCTTCCAGCCGGAGGTTAACCATGCAAGCAGGATAAGTGTTCCGGTAATGCTTATAAACGATGAGTATAAAACGCTGAAAGGAACTATTGAAATGAATCTGCTGGACAGTAACGGGAAATCTGTATTCATTTCCACAGTTCCCTTTACAATTGATCCGCTTTCACAACAGACCTATATACTAAATATTGCTTTTCCGGAAATCGAGGGTGAGTATATTCTTAAAACCAAAGCTATTCAGGAGAATGGTGAATCAACCACCTGTGTGAGAAAAACCCGGATATAAACTTCCCCGGAAAAGGATAAATTCTGAAGTTCGGAGGAAATAATGAAAGTTTCGAAACAATCCTCGGGATCAATAAGAATTATTTATATATCGCTCCTGACCAGGTAATATACCATATTTCCTTCCGAAATCCTTTGACCACCATTGGATAGTATTGCCTCCTCTGTAATAATCATTATGCGGTTTACAATGTCGCTGATTTTGGTTATTACAGGCAGTCCATCTCTTGAAAAATTTATGTATGTATCATTAAATGGTTTGCTCCAGACAGGTTTTTCCGACATTCCAAGAGTCAGCCTTTCGGGAATAGATGATCCCCCGTTCATCACAGCAATCAATCCGGCACAGGTGGCAGCCTGATTGTCACAATCTAGACCTGCCGATACTGCAATCCCTGCTGTTTTTACAAAATCACCATCACCATATAAAATGGCCATGATACCCATTAGTCCGTTGGAAAGTGATGACACATCTGAAACAGGAGCAATGTAATCTCCCTTTGAATATCTGTAGTATTTATCAAAAATCAGTTTCCTGGTTGTTCGCCAGTCATCATGACGTTTTCTACATTCCATAACATCTTTCATCCCTTCGTGAAACGGACTGTCTGCGGGGATAAAATTCAAAGCCATTGACACAAGCTTATTCACATCATTTTCGAAGAATGCTGCACTATACATTACTGCATAGGCAATGGTTGGATGGGTACCCCAGTCATCGCTTGTAATTCTGGCTCCCCATTCGGCTCTTTGGGCGCTTTCATTAACCATTCCAGGGTAAAATACACTCCATATTTCATTAACAAGCTGGGGATCTATCTGATACCAGTCCGGATTATTGATTTTACTTCCTGTGGCGGGAGGGATAAGTCCGTCCGACATCAGATTTCTTGCCGTGCGGTTCGCGCACCATATTTTCCTGTTAATGTGGAGTTTCCACATTTCGGTAATCTCCGGATAGTTAATATCCAGACCATATTTTTCAACCGCATGAAGTGTTACAAATTCAATATCTGTATCGTCATCAGAAAAGGCGCCTTCCATCCAGTACGCAACGGTTTTACAATACCCACGCAAATCGCTGTTGATAAGTAATTCCCGGGCATCTCCGTATTGGTAATACTTGTCAATCAGAACCGGTATCGGATCCTCAAGATAGGTTCCTTCGAACGGAAATCCCAGGTAATTGCCAACGCATTGTCCAATCCAGTAACCGCTGATTTTATCACGTAACTCATCCTGTGATATTTTCCTCATTGTTTGAGAAGAAACCGTGTTTACGGTACACAGAAAAAAAAATAAAAGCAGCAATTTGCGGAAGTCTGAATAATTGCTGCTGATAATTTCCTTATTGCTCTTCATACAAAGGCAGATTAACGGAAGAAGGAGTTGAAGGTCCATAATATATTTTCTGTACTGAAGTGCTTATTGTTTGTGCAGAAAAAATAGGATCACAGTTATTCAAACTGCGGTTAAACCGCGGAAACCAGCTGGAAGTAATAATTACCCTTAATTTATGACCGGGGTTAAGCTGATAACCGGTTGCCCAGACAGATATTTCGGTTTTTTCCGGATTTGTTTTATCGGGATGCACCTTTGCCCCTCCCTCCTGAATATTTATAATTTTTCCATCCGGGAAAACATCCTGTAAACCAACCATAAAATCGGTACATGGGGCATCGCTTGTCAGCCAGAGTGTTGCAGATACAGGTCCCAGCAAAGTGAGGGCTTGTGTATCAACATTCATTTCAAATGAAAGCTGATCTACACGTCCAAGGTTATCATTTTGTCGGGTAGGGCCAACTCCGTCACCTAAAGCAGTACCTCCATGACTGGGAAAGGGGTTGGCAGGATCGTAAACATACTCCAGATGCCCGTCTTCACTGAAAGACTCTGCTTTCAGGTAATTACCCGGACCAATATAAAACGGGGTAATTTTTGTTTCAGCCGGTGGCCATACATCCGATCCCACATATTCATTTCTTTCCATTATAAAAAGATTGTATTTGGAGTTTTTCAGGGGAGAAGTAAGCTTGTCCCTGTTTCCTTTGAGATAATCCTTAACATACATAAATATTTTTCTGGGATTTCCTGTTTTTTTCAATCCCCCGTAATCATTTGCTTCTCCTAGTGAACCATGGGCCCAGGGTCCGATAATAAGCCGGTTAGACTTATTTCCCGTTTTTTCAAGTGCCTGAAAATCTTCTATCTGAGCCTTTAAAAATATATCATACCAACCGGCCATGGAAAGAATCTGAGCCTGTGTATTTCCCCTGAAATTCATTTCTTCCCAATACTCATCATACGTTGAATGGCTTATCCAGTCGGTTATAAAAGGGATTTCCTTTATTGTGGAATCATCAGCTGCTGACAAGGGTAAAATCATTGCACTTGAAGCGAGTTTATCAGCAGGAATTTTATTAAGGTTTTGGGATGCGTTCTGGAATCCCCAGATAAAGGCTGTCTGTAAAGAAAACAGACTATCGGGATATGTAAAATCATACAGATTTGCTCCCGTTAGCAACAAGGTTAAAAAATCAAGTTCGTCGGATATCGCCCATTGTGTATATCCCACATAACTTCCTCCCCAACCGGCCACAGTGCCATCGAACCAGGGTTGTTGACGGAGCCACTTGATTGTCTGTAAACCATCTTCCCGTTCGTTAACAAAAGGATAAAATTCCCCCTCCGATTTAAATTTCCCTCTGACATCCTGAATCACCACGGCAATGCCAAACATATTAAATGCTTTTCCCATCCATTTTTCAACACTTTTATCATAGGGAGTCCTGACAAGTACCACCGGAACCTTCTTATTCTTTTTTGGAGTATAAACATCTGTTGAAAGAAGTACCCCGTCAAGCATGGGAACAGAAACTTCGTGGTAGCTTGATCGCCAGCCGTTATCGGAATCATCAGATTGAGCAGGTCCTTTGCAGGAGGCAGTTATAAAAAAAAGAATTAGAAAAAGACCCTTTTGAAAAAAATGTTTTCGTGAAAGCATAATAAGAATGTTTAAGACATTTAAGGTGTGCTTACCTTAGGATTAGTAAGCAAATATAAAGTTAAATAATCCTGGATTCTGACTTGTCTCCGATGGAATATTTATGCAAACTGTTCTGCTTAAAAAAATAAAGGCTACAGAACATAAAGTATATCCTGTAGCCTTTTTGCATAGACTTAATAAACCGGAGTAAAATCAGTACTCTTCTCAGGTTTTTGGCACGTAGGTCAAATGATACATAACAACAGGATACATACCTGAACCTACAGGGTCTGCCCAATAGGCGCAGAAAAACATTGCAACTGACATTTTGTTGGGAGTAATTTCCTTAACGATAAATTGTCTTGTTCCCGGAAAGTCAAGAATTCCGAAATATGCTCCTGTTGAGAGGGATATCCACTTTTTACCTGAAAAAGTAGTTGTATAGGTTTTTGCAGGAACATCAGTAGCGCCATAGGGGGCTGCTGTAACAACAAGATTATCCTCATGATATGTCCAGGTTGCATCTTCAGGATGTGTGTATGTGGTTGTGCAAAGACCCAAAGCATTATTTGTTACCGAGAGAATTTGTTGTTCACCTCCAAATTGTCCGAAGAGTGTACCTGCAAGTGCAGCACCTTTTGTATCAACTTCATATTTTCCGTCTGAATAGAAGGTAAATTCATTATCAAACTCGTCTGTTGCTAATCCCAGAGGATCAAGAATATTTTCAGCTCCGGCAAATAGAATCATCATGCCAGGTTCAATACCGCTTCCGCCGTCAGTACCAGAAATATATCCTCGACTCAGCACCCAGGTTTTACCGTTGGTGTCGGTTGCTCCACCTGTAAGCATTTCATTAAAAGAAGGAAGTGCTTCAACATCATGTGTTACTGTAGCCTCACCACCGTCACCAGTTACCGTAAGAGTAACAGTATAGGTACCTGAAACTGCATAAGTATGCACAGGATCTTTTTCTGTGCTTGTGGCATCATCGCCAAAGTCCCATAAATAGGAAACAGCATCGGTAACAGTAGCAGTAAAAGTTACCTCGTAGCCATCCACCACCGCCTCAAACTCGCAGGTTGGTGCCGGAGTCTCTTCTTTACATGAATTTAATCCGAACATGGTAAAGATTAAAATCACATTTGCAAATAATAAAAATCTCTTCATGGTTTTTAGTTTAAGTATTTGATTATTGAGTTTCTTTTGAGTCTGGCAAACTCTGAAACAAATATATGCTTAAACGTTTAATTAACAAATAATTTTGAGCTTTTTTTATCCCAGGATAAAGAATAAAAATTGTATTTCACTGAATTTCAATATCTTTTGAAGTCAGAAAAATTCCTACAAAATGGAGGATATAAAAGATTAGTAATTGAAAAATTATAATTAACCGCAATTTTGGCTATGGAAACCTAAAAATAAGGTAAAAGAATATAAGCTCCTGCTTATACGATTAAACATTTCTGTAATTTGGTAAAGCCCATATGAATAAACAGTTTCCCCTATTCATATCTGAGGCTTTCAACCGGATTCATTGAAGCAGCCTTGTTTGCCTGCCAGAATACCGTCAGGATGGCAACTAAACACATAAAAAGTGCAGGTAAAACAAACATCCACAAATCCATGCTAATCCTTAATGGGTAATTGTATAGCCAGTCCTGCATCAGTAAATACGCAACCGGAATCCCAACCAGTGCGGAGAGTGAGACAATCAGACCGACATCTTTTAAAAGCCAGATAACAATCCTGCCTGTGGATGCACCGTTTACTTTTCTGATTCCGATTTCCTTTGTCCTCGCCTGATAAATGATTCCGGTTATTCCCCATAATCCAAGAGAAGATAACAGTATTGCAAGAAATCCTAATATCAGACTGAGTGACCTGAGCTGATTTTCATTTTTATAGATGCGACTGTACAAATCTTCCACATAATCATACTGCATTGGAAATCCGGGAAACGCACGACTGAAGCCGGCAGATATGAGATCAAATGCAGGACCTGCCTGCGATTCATCAAACTTTACCTGCACCGATTCCATCCAGAATGATTTCTGGAAAAACACGTACGGCTTAATCTCATTTTTCATCGAAGACATCTGAAAGTCTTCCACCACCCCGGTAATCCGGCCTCCGTTGAATATGTTTTTATCACCGGTAATAAATTTCAGAGTAAAGGGCTTGTCAACAGCTTCCTCAGGCTGCCAACCAAGAAACTCACATGCTTTTTTGTTAAGGATATAGCTTTCGGGTAGGGAATCGTTACCGTTATATGGAGGAAATCCTTTTCCGGCAAGCAGTTTAATATTGTAAAAATCGAAAAAACCATCATCAGCAGGGTATACAAATATTAATTTCTCCTTTATTTCGTCTGAAACATGAATGGTTTCGAAGGGCATCATATCCATATTTTCATCAGCCGGACTTTCAAAACTGCTTGTAACATCTTTAATTATTGGGTTTGCAAGTAAATCAGCTTTGAAAATCTGATAATTATTCAGCACCTGAGCCGGAACATGGTGGATACACAAAATCTTTTCCTTTTCGTTTCCGCTTCCCAGCCGGTTAGACATAAAAAATTCTATTTGCCGGTTAACAATCAGAACGGTAATTATAAGTATGAGGCTTACAGTAAATTGAAGTGCCAGGTATAGTCTTGTCAGACCAAATTTCCTTCCATAAGGTATTGTTTCAATGATACCTTCACCTGAAAAAACTGTCTTAAGTTTTCTGCTGAATCCCGAATACAAAAAAGGATATATACCTGAAAATACCGCAACAATCAGCAATCCTGAAAGTATCAGATACCATTCTGATGAACTCCATATTTGTAAAAGTGAAATGTCCTTACCCGTAAAACGATTAAATGCCGGAAGAATGAGCATAACAAAACATACAGCACATGTAAGTGCTATAAAACCTAGAATTAATGATTCTGACAGTTGCATAAGAATCAATTGCATACGGCTGGCACCGTGAATCCTCATTACCGAAATGGTTTTGCTGTACTTAATCAGGCTTACCTGCCTTACATTTATGAAATTAAACAACGCCACAGCCAGAACAAAAACCGACAAGCCAAGGAAAAGAG
>CAYOLQ010000067.1:0-19400 GCA_964404825.1 uncultured Chitinophaga sp. | reverse complement strand
TCTCTGGCTTTTTTGGCTCCTCAGGAAGGACTTGAACCTTCGACCTACGGATTAACAGTCCGCCGCTCTAACCAACTGAGCTACTGAGGAATATTTCAAACTTCTGTATTTCACTCTGCCCTCTCCGGAGGCAAAATCAGAAGAACTCTTCGACCTACGGATTAATCCCGACGTACGTCGGGACCGCTCTAACCTCCCGATAGCTATCGGGAGAGCTACTGAGGAAAATATTGTCAAAATTTTCAATGCAATCTTCCTCCGAATTTTGCCTCGCAAAACTAATAGCTTTTAGTTAATAATACAATATATTTGCTAAATAAAATTGAAATAACAGTATTTATAAGGCTTATCGTATGAAAATCCTTGGAATGGGCAATGCCCTTGTTGATATAATGACTCAGCTGAATGACGATTCAATTCTGTTAAGATTTAGGTTTCCAAAAGGGAGTATGACGCTTGTTGATAGTGAGATGTCGAGTTATTTGTACAATGAGACAATCGGGCTTTCGAAAAGGAAAGCTTCGGGTGGATCTGCTGCCAATACAATTCACGGATTATCCCGCTTGGGTGTTGAAACGAGCTTTATCGGGAAAATCGGAGATGATGATTTGGGAAGATTTTTCAAAAAGGACATGAAATTAAGTGGAATAAATACCATATTATTTAACTCGGTAACAGAAACCGGCAGAGTTGTTGCCATGGTAAGTCCGGATTCAGAAAGAACAATGGCCACCTATCTTGGAGCAGCTGTTGAACTGGATCCCCAGGATTTGTCAGCTGACATTTTCAAGGGGTACGATTTTTTTTATATTGAGGGTTATCTGGTACAAAACAGAGAATTGATTGAGAAAGCACTCAGGCTTGCAAAGAACACCGGGTTAAAGACGTGTATTGATCTTGCCAGTTTTAATGTTGTTCTGGAGAACATTGAATTTCTTAAAGAACTTATTTCGGAATATGTTGATATTGTTTTTGCCAATGAGGACGAAGCAAAGGCTTTGACAGGAAAAGCACCTGAGGAAGCAGTCAATGATATTTCTGAGTTATGTCAGATAGCTGTTGTTAAGTTAGGATCCCGTGGTTCGTTAATTAAGGTAGGTGAAACTACTACTATGGTCCCGGCCAGGCAGTCGAATTGCATTGATACTACCGGTGCCGGAGATCTCTATGCAGCCGGTTTCATCTATGCTATCGGCAAGGGTTATTCCTTAACAGTAGCAGGGGAAATAGGGGGGATACTTGCTGCACGCGTTATTGAATTCATCGGAGCAAAAATGGAAGAATCGACCTGGGAGACCCTTAGAAGGGAAATACATGCAATTGAACTAAAACAATCCGTGTAACTGCGCATTAATTTTATCTATTACTGCATTTACATCAGCCGGTTTATCAGGAAAATTATAATTATCGGCATCTATAATCAGCAGTTTACCAAGGTTATAGGTTTCTACCCAAGCTTCGTAACGTTCGTTAAGGCGTTTGAGATAATCAAGCCTTATATTATTTTCATATTTACGTCCTCGACGGGAGATTTGGTTTACCAGAGTAGGTATACTTGCTCTCAGATATATTAACAAATCGGGAGGTTCAATAAGTGATGACATAAGATTGAACAAGGCAAAGTAATTTTCAAAATCGCGTGTGCCCATCAGTCCCATTGTATGCAGGTTAGGCGCAAAAATGTATGCGTCCTCATAAATTGTACGATCCTGAATAACCGTTTTGTCTGATTGTCGTATTTGTACGATTTGACTAAACCGGCTGTTCAGAAAGTATATCTGAAGATTAAAAGACCAGCGTTGCATGTCCTCGTAAAAATCATTGAGGTATGGATTATCATCAACATCTTCGTATTGCGCTTCCCATCCATAATGTCTGGCAAGCAATGCAGTAAGCGTTGTTTTTCCTGATCCTATATTACCGGCTATGGCAATATGCATGTTTTGTTGTTTTTGATGAGAATCCATTTTCCACAGAATTATTCTCCGAAATTACAAACATTACACAATTTCCAGCAATTAAAAACAGATGATTTTAAATTTTTCCTTTAAATAGATTCAACTGTTCAACAGGTATAACACTTTAAAGTCTTTTTAGCGCTTAACAAAATTTTTAGTGATTATTGATTGCCTGATCATCTGTTGGGTTAATATTGTGGTGATATACCGTAATGGTATCTTTAGTGAGAATCAGAATTTCATTTTCAAAAAACCAGGCATTCAGAATATCAGGTTCATCAGGGATATATATTTTTTTAGTTTTGAGGTTTCGGTAATTATAGCAGTAAATAATATGATCGCTATAATAATAAATCGCATTGTTATCTATTTGAAAATCAAATAGTCCGGTAAGTTGTACAGCTGTTTGGTATTCACCGTTTTTCCCAAGAACAAGAATACCGGTGGAAGGAATATTAAGATAAAACCTGTTATTAAAGCTTACAACATAGTTTGGATAATTGGGTAGCTGAAAATATGGGTTAAGGTTTAAGCCCCTTATTTCCGGAAGAAAATCTTTATTTAGCCTGGTCAGACTGTTCTTTAAATAGTTATAGAACCATAATCCTCCATCATAAGCTGGAAAAACAATTGAAATTTCAAAAAGTCCGATTTCATCCAGAAAAAACGGTCGCATTTTCTGATTAAGTAAAGAGTCCAGAAGAATAACTTTTTGAGAATTCCTGAAAAACAATACTATTTGGTTTGGGTTATTTGTGTCGATGTAACTCGGAGACTCATTATTTGGCAGATCAAAATTAAAACCGGATTCATATGGAGGAGGAAACTTCTGAAATTTATTATCACTAATTACATACAGGTTTTTATGTGAATCACAATTGAACCATGAATGATTTATTTTAGCGGTATATGTTTTAGTGAGCTGTGGGAAAACAGGTCTGCTAAGAATGATGAAACTTAAAACTATAATAAACCGCAACATGGAGAATAGTTTTGGAAAGACAATTGAAGATAGGAACAATTACTCAGAGATCTTTTTCTATCTCAAGTAATTCCTCAATATATTTCCTGTGATTTGATAACCGGGGCATTTTGTTCTGCCCGCCGAGTTTTCCTTTTTTCTGAAACCATTGATAAAAGGTCCCTTTTGTCAGGTTTTTTACAACCGGCATCAGGAGTGCGTAATCCTTGTAACGCTTGGCTTCATAATCTGAATTTATTGATTTCAGTGCAGAGTCGAGTTCAAAAGTGAAAGCAATCATGTTTTCAGGTTGCTTCTCAAATTCAATAAGCCATTGGTGGCTACCTCTGGCAGATGAGTTCATGTATACAGGTGCTGCAGTATATTCATAAACACTTGCGCCGGTTTTTTCACAGGCTATCTGAAGAGCTTTATCGGCATTATCCACCATTACTTCTTCTCCAAATGCATTCATAAAATGGCGGGTCCTCCCCGAAATTTTTATTTTGTGGGGAAAGAGGGAAGTAAAAAATACGGTATCTCCGATTATATATCTCCAGAGTCCTGAATTAGTTGATATTACTATTGCATAATTCCGGTTCAGTTCCACATCTTTCACCGTTAAAACCGGTGGATTCTTATCATTAATATTTTCAAGAGGGATGAACTCGTAAAAAATGCCATAATCGAGCATAAGAAGCATGTCGTCGGTTGAGGGATCGTCCTGAATTCCAAAAAAGCCTTCTGAAGCATTATACGTTTCAAGATAATGCATTGAATCATTGGGTATAAAACTTTTAAACTGTTCTCTGTATGGAGTAAAACTTACCCCTCCATGAATAAACAGTTCGAGATTAGGCCAGACTTCAGTCAGATTTTTCTTACCGGAATAATCGAGAATATATTTTATTAAAACCAGAGTCCAGGAAGGAACACCTGCGATTGAAGTAACATTCTCATCAATAGTATGCCGGGTAAGTTTTTCAAGTTTTTCTTCCCATTCGGGCAGAAGGGCTATTTTTGATGTTGGAGTTTTGATAAATGTAGACCAGAAGGGTAGGTTTTCAATCAGAATAGCAGAAAGATCACCATAATAGGAGCGGTTAGAAAAGTTGTTTATCTGGTGACTTCCTCCTAAAGTTAGCCCTTTTCCTTTCAGAATACCATTTTCAGGATAATTCAGGGAATAAAGAGCAATTACATCTTTACCTCCTCTGAAATGGCAAACTTCCAGAGTTTCGTTACTCACCGGTATAAATTTACTTTTTTCATTTGTGGTTCCGGATGATTTTGCAAACCACTTAATTTCTTCAGGCCATAAGAGATTTTGTTCTCCGTTTCTGAGCCTTTCAACATAAGGTTTTAATTCATCATAAGTTTGAAGAGGAACCTTTTCCTGAAAGGCTTCAATTGATAATTTATCCGAATAGCCATATTTTATTCCCCACTCGGTTGTCTGAGCACGCGAAACTAATTTATTAAAGGTCTCTTCCTGAACATTATATGGGTATTTTTTAAACAGATCTATGTTATAAATCCGTTTTACATTCATCCAGTTGACTATAGAGTTTAGTATAGGCATTCTTTGCTGCTCAATAGGGAGGTCAGATAATCATCATGGCATCACCATAGGTCCCGAATCTGTATTTTTCCTTAATAGCCGTTTTATATGCTTTCATCAGAAGGTCGTAACCGGCAAATGCGGAAACCATCATTAGCAAGGTTGATAATGGGAGATGAAAATTCGAAATCATACTTGAAGGCACGCTGAATTCATATGGAGGGAATATGAATTTATTTGTCCATCCATCATATGGTTTAAGATATCCATCTGTGGAGACAGAGCTTTCAAGAGTTCTCATAACCGTTGTTCCTACTGCACAGACTTTACTTTTTCTTTCTTTTGCTGCATTTACGATTTTTGTAGATTCTTCGGTTATAAGAATTCTTTCAGAATCCATCTTATGCTTTGTAAGATCTTCCACATCAACAGTGCGGAAGTTACCGAGACCCACATGCAACGTAATAAATGCAAAATCAACACCTTTTATTTCCAGCCGTTTCATAAGTTCCCTGCTAAAGTGCATGCCGGCTGTAGGGGCGGCAACTGCACCTTCATGTTCTGCAAAAATAGTCTGGTATCGGTCTTTATCTTCTGGTTCAACCTCTCTTTTAATAAATTTTGGAAGAGGAGTCTGCCCAAGACTGTACAGGGTCTTTTTAAAGTCCTCATAATCTCCATCGTACAGAAAACGAAGGGTTCTTCCTCGGGAGGTTGTGTTGTCAATAACCTCTGCAACAAGTACATCGTTTTCACCAAAATATAGTTTATTACCTATTCTGATTTTTCTGGCGGGATCAACCAGCACATCCCATAGGCGTTGTTCACGATTTAATTCCCGTAAAAGGAATACTTCGATTTCAGCACCTGTTTTTTCCTTATTACCATAAAGCCGGGCAGGAAATACTTTAGTGTTGTTGAAAACCATTACATCCTTATCATCAAAATAATTAATGATGTCCTTAAAAATTTTATGTTCAATTTCTCCTGTACTCCGGTCAACAATCATCAGCCGCGATTCATCCCTGTTTTCAGAAGGGTATTTGGCTATAAGTTCAAGGGGCAATGTAAATTTGTATTGTGATAATTTCATATCAATTGTATATTAAGTAAAATTTTTAGCCGGCCCCCTTATACGGAGCAATATGTATTAAGTTTCAACTGATCCTAAAGTTTTTTCAAAATCATTAATAGAAAGCGCATTATCTGAGGTAAATTTACCTATCCGGGTCCTTTTCAATTCCGATAAATATGCTCCACTACCCAGAGATTTGCCAATATCACGTGCCAGACTACGGATATAGGTTCCTTTACTGCAACTTACTTTTATTTTAACAAATGGCATTTCAAAGGAAACCAATTCAATCCCTATGATTTTTATTCTATGTGCCTTTAGTTCCAGATCACTTCCTTTTCTTGCAAATTCATAAGCACGCGTCCCGTTTATGTATTTTGCAGAGAATAAAGGAGGAATCTGATCAATTTCTCCGATAAAACTATTAAGAACCTCTATAACACCTTCTTTAGTAATATGTTCGGTTGAATATGATTTATCTACTTCAGTTTCTAAATCAAAAGACGGAGTTGTTTCACCCAGTTTCAATGTTGCTTCATATTCCTTTTCCAGATCCTGAAATTCGTTAATTGCCTTTGTCATTTTTCCGGTGCAAACGATGATAAGTCCGGTAGCCAAAGGATCCAGAGTACCAGCATGTCCTACTTTAATCTTTTTTATACCAAGTCGGTTTTTTAAAAGAATCCTGATTTTATTTACTGCATCAAATGATGTCCAGTTAAGTTCTTTGTCAATTAACAGGATTCTTCCGTCCTGAAAACCAGTAATTTCTTTACGATCAGGCATCGAAAATTTTATGCAAATATAATGGCAGAAATGCCGAGAAGGAGACAATAAAGCGAAAAATATGTAAGATTTCCTTTTTTCACGAGATTTATCATCCATTTGCAAGCCAGAATTCCGGTAATGAAAGCAGCCATAAATCCAATGAATAGAATGCTTACAGAAGTATCACCGGATTGAGATATGTCTCCGCGAAAAATTTCAAGAAGATTTGCGCCAATAATTGGAACCAAAACCATCAGAAATGAAAATCGGGCAACTTCTTCCGGCTTATTTCCAAGAAGAATTCCAGATGCAATAGTGCTTCCGGAGCGGGACAGTCCGGGTAAAACCGCAACTGCCTGCATGCATCCAATGAGAAATGCATCACGAAAGGGAATGCTTTTGGTACCTGTTTTTTTGATGAAGCGGGTTAATCCGAGGAGAATGGCTGTAACGATAAGCATAGCCCCCACAAATTTAATATTACCGTCAAATAGTGCGGAAACTTTTTCTTCCAGAAAGATCCCCACCAGCAAAACCGGAACCATAGACAGCAGAATTTTCAGGATATAGGCAGTTGATTCATTATATTTTCTGAACAAGCCTTCTTTGAATAATTTTAGGATTTCGCTAAAAAAAACCACTACTGTACTCAAAACGGTTGCTCCATGAACAACGACAGTAAAGGTGAGATTTTGCTCCATATCAATACTCAGCAAGGCTTTTCCAATTTCAAGATGCCCGCTGCTGCTAACAGGAAGAAACTCCGTTAATCCCTGAACAATGCCAAGGATAAGTGCCTGGATCCAATTCATACTTTGTTATTCCTCAGTTTTTTCTTTTGGTTTCTTCATGATTGCCCAGATTTCAAAACCAAAGCCAAAAAGTATCATTAATGGGGCCAGGGTAATACGTCTGAAACTGAAGAGTTCCTTTTCATTAAATACATTGGGGTCATCTGAACCTCCGCCTATCATAAGCAGGAAGCCCAGGATAATTATGGCAAAACCGATAATAAGCAGCTTATAATTTTCCATAGTCAATGGAAAATCGGGTTTGTTTGTTTTAATTTTATTCATGGATTTACAGGTATAGAGCGTCAGTATTAAGATTCAGATATTTATTCACAGCAAAAAACGTTGAAACGGAGCTGATTATTATGCCGGTGCAGATTACCCCTGCAAATAAAATAGCAAGGATTGTTGGATCAACAAAATCAATAAGTCCTTCAATTTGATTTTGTATCAGGTAAATAGTACCAAGGAGCAGTAAAATTGATATCATGGCAGAAAGCAGGCCATAATATGCGCCTCTTAGAATAAATGGTTTCCTTATGAATCCACGGGTCGCACCAACCAATTGCATGGTATGAATAAGAAACCTTTTGGAATATACAGAAAGGCGAATAGTATTGTTGATTAATGTAAGAGCAATAAAAAGCAAAAGAACAGTAAAGGAAAAAATGATTAGGCTTATTTTTTTTACGTTATCATTTATTTCATGAATCAGGTTTTTTCTGTAATAAACTTCGGTTATTTCGGGGGACTTTTTAAGCGATGATTCAATAACAGTTATGCTGTCGGGATTTGCCCATGCTGCGTTTAGTTTAACCTTAATTGATGCGGGAAGAGGATTAAAACCCAGAAAAGAAATGAAGTCTTCACCCAGGGCTTTCTGTGTCTCTAAAGCTGCCTGTTCCCTGGTTACATATTCTGTGCTTTTTACATATGCTCTGGCATCAAGGATCTTACGGAATTGCTGAATATCGGCTTCTCTGATGTTATCTTTTAATTCAATGTTCAAGCCAATATTTTCTTTTACATGCCGGCTCAGATTTTGAACATTTAGAATAAGAAAACCAACTATGCCCAGAAGAAAAAGGACTAAGGTTATAGAAATGACGGTGGTAAGGTAAGAACTGGTAAGTCTTCTTTTAACTATCTGATTTTCCTTAATGGTCATTCTGAAGCTTTTATATTCGAATGGCAAAGATAGAAATTAAATGATAAAAGATAATGCTCTTAGCTTAATTGGAAAACTGATAAATGTATATGTGTAACAGGTTGAAGAATCTTGTGTTTAAACAATCTCATGAAAGGAGATTCAAATCTACCTGTCTTACTCATTTAACAATTTCGAGCCATCCGAATGTGTCGGGTTCGTCGCCAAACTGAATATTTATGAGTCGGTTATAAAGTTTTGTTGACACAGGACCTGGTTTTCCGTCTTTGCAATAAGTATATATTGTATTCTTTTCAGGATCCACAATCTTTCCGATAGGGCTTATAACAGCAGCTGTTCCGCAAGCACCGACTTCATCAAATTCAGATAATTCCTCAACAGGGACATGTCTTTTTTCCACTTTCATGCCCAGATCTTCAGCCAGAGTTTGCAAAGATTTATTTGTTATAGAAGGCAGTATGGATTTTGATTCAGGGGTTATATAAGTATTTCCCTTAATTGCAAAAAAGTTTGCCGGTCCGCATTCATCAATATATTTTCTTTCTTTACTGTCGAGGTAAAGAACCGTTCCATATCCCAAATCATGACCCTTTTCGAGTGAGAGAAGGCTGGCAGCATAATTTCCTCCAACCTTAATATTTCCCGTGCCCATGGGTGCTGCCCGATCGAAATCTCGGCAAATCATGATATTCCCGGGTTTAAATCCTTCCTTAAAATAGGGTCCAACTGGAGTTACAAATACAAGGAAGGTATATTCTTTCGAAGGTTTAACTCCAACTTCGGGGCCTGAGCCAAAGAGAAGAGGACGGACATAAAGTGAGGCACCGGTTCCATAAGGAGGTACAAACTCTTTATTCAGGCTTACAGCTTTAATTACAGCTTCATGGAATAGTTCTGAAGGCACTTCTGCCATTTTTATTCCCCGGGCTGAGGATTGCATACGCTTTGCATTTTCATTCCAACGGAAAATACGAATTTGCCCGTCTTTTCCCCTATATGCCTTAAGTCCTTCAAATGCCTCTTGTCCATAATGCAAACAAGTTGAGGCCATATGTATATTCAGATATTCCGAATCTGTCACTTCAAGCTTGCTCCATTGCCCATTTTTAAAGTTTGTACGAACATTGTAATTGGTTTTTAAATAGCCAAAACCTAAATTTTTCCAGTCAAGTTCCATCAGATTAAAAATAAATTATTATTCAATTCTTTGCAAATCCAAGAATGCTTAGCAATTGAAATTCAGAGTATTAAAAAATAATTGACTTTATTTAATTAGCTCTTAAAATTGGAATTCCGAAGCAATAAACAGTGGGATCTGATTTGTTTATAATGATTCAAAAGTAAGGATAATAGTCTGTACTGACAAGATATATATAATGTTATATAAATTATTTCCAATCATCATCCTTAATTTTCTGAAGTTGCGCTTCAGAGGAAATTTCTCTTAAACGACGTGCAGAATCCGTAAAAAAGGGATAATTTTTTATGGCTTCAATTATTTTTCTTTTAAACTCAAGAATGTCAATGGATTTAATAAATTGGTTCTGTTCGAGAAACAGCAATTTATAAAGAATAATAAAGTCCGACCTTCCAATATATTCCATTTTAATATCGTTTATTATCATTTCGAGAATATTCTGTGGTTCCGGAGGCCACTTCGTTGAGAGTATAAGATTTGAAATTATGGATATCTGTTTTTCCGAATAATTGAATTCAGGGAGAATTTCCCGTGTGAATTCTGCGGAGCGATTTTCCTGATTTTCATATCCATTAGTATAGCCAAGGTTTAAAAACATTGCTGCAGTGCGAATCAGAAGAGTTTCTTCCTGATCAAGATCCGTAGCCTTGGAAAGTAATTCGCTGTATTCGTAAAGATGCCTGGCATATTCAAATGTATGGAAGAACAGATTTTTGTGTAAGTTAGCTTCCAGTCTCGAAAAAATAAGTTCTTCCAGATCTTTTAGTCTGAGCAATTGCAGTTTTAAAAAGAATTTCCGGTTTGGAAGTCCGACCAGGTTAACAGAAAGTTCAGGTCTCAGGCCTTTAACGAAGTACATATCGATATTGCCTTTATATTTTACAGGTAGTTTCCCGCGGTATTCGCAAATAAAATAGTCTTTGACCAGTTTATATGTTTCACTGGAAATATTTACTTTCCCGGCCTCACCTGTAGACTCCATTCGACTTGCAGTATTTACGGTATCCCCCCAGATATCAAAAGACCTTTTTTTATGTCCGATTATTCCGGCAATAACAGGTCCTGAATGAATTCCGATTCTCAAATCCCATATGTCAATCTTGGTTTTTTTTAACTGTTTCATATAATTCTGCATTTCCAGAGCCGCAAGCACTACTTCTATCGGGTTTGTAATACTTTTTTTGGGTATGCCTCCGGCAGCCATATATGCATCACCTATGGTTTTGATCTTTTCAATATTGTATTTTTCAACAACGGAATCGAAGTGAAAAAAGAATCGATCGAGCTCATCAATAAGCATTTCCGGATTCATGGATTCTGCTATCTTGGTAAATCCCTGTATGTCGCTGAACAATACAGTAACCATTTCGTATTTATCCCAGCGTGTTTTTTCTTTTATCTTATCCTCATCAATATTGGAATAGAAATTGAAACTTTTAGTTTTAACAGAGGCTTCCGAATTGCCATTAATTACAGGAATGTTAAAGGAATTATTATTCATTTCAATTAATGGAACCGTATCACGGGTTTTATGTAAATTAAGCAAATAGGTTTTATAAAGAATAAACAGAATAATTCCTCCTGTTATAAAGTATACTAAATAAGCCCACCACGTTCTGTAAAAAGGCGGTTCAATCCGAAAAAGCAGTGTTGTCACCCCGGAAGTCACATTCATATAATCTTTACATTGTATTTTAAGATCGTATTCACCCTCCTTTAGATTTTTGAGGTAAATGAAGGGATTGTTGCTCCATTCAGACCAGATCTTATCTTTACCTTTGAGATAATATTGATAATTTACCTTACTATCCAGATAATTTGTAGAACTTAATTCAATCCGGATATCATTCTGATTATATTTAATGCTGTTTAGTTGAGTCCTGAGAGGAACTCTGAAAAGATTATAGGATATTCCCTGAAAAAGTAAATGATCTCCTGTATAGATTTCTTTAATTATGGTTTCAAATTTCCTGGTCTGGGAAGTGTAAAGTTTTCGATCCAGCAAATAAATCAGCTTACCTGCTGAAAGTATTATATTATCAGCACCTACATAATCAATTGACAAGTTTGAAAGAGAAAGTGTAGATGGTAAAATGATTTTGGAAAATGACTTTTCGGAATTATTTCCAAACCAAAGAATACTGTTTTTTTCCTGATCGCGGGTCAAAACACATACATTATTCTCTGCATCCTCTGACAGGCTAATAAATTCTCCACCGCACAAATCATTTGAAAGAGATCGTTCAAAAATAAATTCACCATTGGAATAAGAAAATATTTCATTATTTGTAAGGATATGAAGTTTATTCTGCCATTTAAATAATTCAATAATACCGGAAGTTAAGTTAATCTCATGTTTGATGGGCTTTTTACCTGAAGAAGCAGCATTTTCATAGAAATACAATTTTTCACCATTCGTAATCCATAAGGTGGAATCTACTGATACCATTTTGATTGGCTTTACCGGAGGCTGGATAAAGAATGTATTTACAAGGGCGTTATCCTCAAAACTGAGAATGCTTATTTTATCGGTTTCCGAAACAAAAAGTCTGTGAAATTTTAGATTCCAGCTCTGATCAAGAATCCGGCCCTGGAAAACAGGGATGCATGTTTTTGAATTAATTAAAAATATTTTATCATTTGTAAGTGAAAGAAGTCCGTGAGGGGTTGGAATAAGACCATAACAGAATTCACTTATCGGAGTATTTGAGAAGTTTTCTTCTGGAGAATTATAGTAAAATAATCCTCTTGTAGTTGCAGCATAAATTTTATCATTAAAGATTTTTGTATCGCGAATTGAGCCAAATTCATTTGGAAGTGTTGCTATAATGCTAATAGATGATGGATATTCCAAACGGGAAATTGATTTCTCCTGTAGGATCCATATGTTACCTGAAGCTTCCTGAACCATTTCAATAATGTCAGAATCCGGTAAATCAGAAGAATTTATCAACCGCTGTTTTATTTGTCCATCCTTTCCAACTAAGTATATTGAATTCAACTCATTGGAAAAGATATACTCATCAGAATTCAGGAGCAATGCATTTTTAATTCCTTTAAATCCAGGAAGGGAATGTTTGTGTAATATTGTGAAAGAGTTGTCTGTAATGTAAATATCATTTTCCTCATTAATTATAAGATAACCGTATTCATGTTCAAGTATGAAACGGATTGGTGGTCCTGGAAATATCATACTTTCCTTTATACTATTCCCCTGAAAAGCATTTATTTGATTTCCGGGTTTTACTGAAATGAGGTAATCCCGGCATGTAAAAATTTTGCCATGGATAAAAGAGTTTTCCAGAATCTTAAATTCTTTTGAATTAAACGATAATAGAATGGAATCAGACCTAAAGTATACATTCGTACCGATGCTCTTAATTTCTTTGAATGTTTTTGTATTTTTTGCTGTTTCGGGTAATAACTGGTTAAGAAGGTGGATTTTAAATAATTGGGTTGAATCAGGAGACAAATATCCAAGTGCATTTCCCCCGGCAAAAAAAACTGTTTGATTGGAATTAATAGTAAGTAAAATTTCTCCTTTTACATGAACTTGTTCCCATGAAAAGCCGTTGAAGGCACTTATTTTATCTTCCTGTCCCAGAAATAATAAGCCCGATTGGTCGAAAATAATGCTGTAATTTGGAGAAGAATGTACTATTTTATTTGGTTCAAAACTTTTAACGATAGCAGTGCTTTTAAGCAATGAATCTGGTATTATTGCTGATTTTCCTGAATTAAATGAAAGGAGTAAGAGTAAAAAAAATATCTTAAACTTATACGTTTCATTTAGAAAATGCATAACTTGTGAGTTGAAATGAAAAGTAAATTTTAACTCCATTCAAATTTAAATATTAATTCATTAAATCATAAATTAATCTATAAATCAAGGATTAATGGAAAACTTAAACAAACCTATAATTGTGCCATGGGATTTTACAACAATTTCCCAATTTGCATTTGAGCATGCAGTTAATTTGTCGAATATACTTAAAAAGGACATAATTCTGCTGCACATTGTTGAGAATCCGGCCGACATTGAATCCTCTTTTGAGAAACTTAAGCTCAAAACTCAGGAATTAAAAAAGAGTTTTATGGTTAATTCTCATCCTGTTGTAAAAACCGGAAATATTTTTGAAACAATTAAAGAAGTTTCAACTGAATATAAGGCTGAAATGGTTGTTATGGGTACACATGGAATTAAAGGGATCCAAAAGTTTACCGGCAGTCGTGCTTTAAAGGTAATTGCTAATTCAAAAATGCCTTTCGTTGTTATTCAGGACAAACCAAAAAACTCTAAGTTTGACAAAATAGTTTTCCCTATTGATTTCAGAACAGAAAACAAAGAGAAAGTTAATTACGTGAATTATCTTTCTGCTAATTTTAATGCAAAATTTCTTCTTTTCAAGAGAAAGGTTAAAGACAAAGGTTTTAAAAAGAAAATTGCCAGTAACTTATTGTATGTTGAGACATTTCTTAAGAATAACAATGTACAGTATGAAATTTTTAATGCAGAGGGTAAGATGAATTTCGAAAAGGAAACTGTTAAATTCAGTAAGGAACAGGGCGCCGACATGATTCTTGTGCTTACGACAAGGGATATAAACTTTATCGATTACCTGATGGCTGCAAGGGAGCAATATGTTATTGCAAACCCTGAAAAGATTCCTGTAATGTGTATTAATCCTAAACCGGCAAAGCTTTCATCAGGATTCCGGGCAACAGGTGGATAAGCCAGTTACATAAAATTTTTAAACAAGGCTGCGGCCTTGTTTTTTTTATATTATTTAAAAAGGAATGCCGGTAATGGATTTAATATTTGCAACCAATAATCTTCATAAACTTAAAGAGATACGTGACGTAACAAAAAAAAGTATCCGCGTTCTGGGTTTAACAGAAGCAGGTTTTAACGGCGAAATACCTGAAGATTTTCCAACTCTGGAACAAAATGCATCTCAGAAGGCATGGTTTATATATAATAGATTACAAAGAAACTGTTTTGCAGATGATACCGGACTTGAAGTTGAAGCATTAAACGGAGAACCTGGAGTTTATTCAGCCAGATATTCAAGAATGGGCATTATCAGGTATCCTGACATGGAAATTGCAGATGGTAATATCCGAAAACTCCTTGAATTATTGGCAGAACAATCTAACCGGAATGCGAGGTTCAGGACCATAATATCTCTTGTATTGAAAGGGGTTGAGTATCAGTTCGAAGGAGTTGTATCAGGTAAAATTTCAACAGCCAAAACGGGCATCAAAGGGTTTGGATATGATCCGGTTTTTATACCCGAAGGAGAAAAGCTGAGTTTTGCTGAAATGGATTTGGCAAGGAAAAATCAGGTAAGTCATAGAGCCCGGGCTATGAATAAACTAGTTGCTTTTCTGAATACAATATAATAAAATCAGCGAAAATCCGTATTAATGAACCCTGTAAAAGCTTTTATGTTTTAATGAGATTAGTATTTATTAATTTATGAATAAAAAGATACTGCTTTTATTGCTTTTTTTTCCTTTTTGCACAGTTTTCAGTCAGAATCGTATTGGAACCTGGCGAAGCCATCTTCCATATTCAAACGCTTCCCGATTGATATTAGCTGATACCAGAATTTATTGCGTTACTGATGGAGGGTTGTTTTATTATGATCAATCGGATAAAAGCATTGAAAAATTCTCCAAGGAAGACGGTCTTTCTGATACCGAAATATCCGCACTGGCTTATGCCGATGAATCGAGAACTACAATTATCGCATATACAAATGCCAATATTGATCTGATTCAGAACAATATGATTTTTAATATCCCTGATATATTGAGATACTCACAAATACTTGGAGATAAGCGTATTAACAGCATTATGATCAGAGAGAATATGGCTTACTTCAGTACAGGTTTCGGAATTGTGGTTTTAAACCTTGAAACCAGAGAAATAACAGAAACCTATAAGATTGGTGAGGCCGGAGCACAAATAAAAGTGAATGAGATGTGCTCAGATGGACAATACCTATATGCTGCCAGTGATCAGGGAATTTACAAAGCAGACATAAATGCGCCTAATCTTCAGGATTACAACTATTGGAGCAGGATTACCGCGATACCTGATTTTGATAAAAAGTTTAACGCGATTTCTTTTGTAAATGGGATAGTTTACACTTCCGTTAAAAACGGAACAAGTACCGGAGACGCTATCTATAAGTATAATGGAAGTGTCTGGAGCACTTTTAGTCAATTTCAGAATGATGACTGCAATTATATGTCTGAGTGGAACGGAAACCTTGTAGTTTCTTCCAGGTATCATGTGCATTTTTATGCCCCTTCCGGCGAAGAAATAAAAATACTATTTACAGGCTCTCCAAGGTGTGCTTACACAGATAAAAACTCGGTTACCTGGGTTGCCGATGCTGAACTCGGATTATTGCAGAATCCCGAAGGGAACACAAAAAATGCCATATATCCTAATGGTCCATCAACAATTTTTGTTTCGGATATAGCCATATCTGGTAATTTAATATATACGGTTCCAGGCGGGTTAAATTCCTCAAGTAATAATCAGTTTAGGAATGGGGAAGTTAACATTTACAAGGAAAATGAGTGGACTGTTTTTAAGAGAACCCAATACAAGGATTTTTACCGGATAGCTGTTGATCCCTCAAATCCCGAACATTATTTTGTGGGAAGCTGGGGGTATGGATTATTTGAATTTCTTAATGATTCATTATTAACAGTTTATAGGGACGAAAACAGCACTTTGCAGACTGTCATCCCCGGTGATTTTTTTCGGCTGGGTGGACTGTCTTTTGATACAGAAGGTAATCTTTGGGTATCGAATGCCTCTGTAGCCGAACCTATCTCAGTCAGAAAGAAGAACGGGGAGTGGGTTAGTTTTAGTCTGAATAATCTTGTTAATTCGCCATTTACAGGCGACATTATTGTTACCCGGCAGGGACATAAATGGATGATTCTGACTCCCGGCAGAGGGTTATTTGCCATGGATGATAATGGAACAATTGATAATCCTGATGATGATCGGTATATCAGATTTGATGTGAAAGATGAATTCAATGCAATTATTACGAACGATGTTTATTCCATAGCAGAAGATAAGGATGGAAATATCTGGTTGGGTACAAATAAAGGAATTTTGGTTTACTATAATCCAGCCGGAGTGTTTGAAGGGGATAATTTTTATGCCCAGTATATTAATGTCCCGAGAATTGACGATCCGGGAGCTGGTGATTACTTATTGTCTACAGAATCGGTTTCTGCCATCACAATAGACGGAGCAAACAGGAAATGGCTTGGTACAAAAAACGCAGGTGTTTCGCTTGTGTCAGAAGATGGGCTAAAACAAATTCAAAACTTTACTGCAGAGAATAGCCCTCTTTTATCAAATTCAATAAGCAGCATTGCGATAAATGAAAAAAACGGAGAAGTCTTTTTTGGAACCGATAAAGGGATTATTTCCTATGTTGCTGATGCTACGGGACCCGCAGAAGACTTTTCTTCGGTATATGTTTTTCCGAATCCGGTTAGAGAAAACTATTCCGGCGATATAGCCATTTCCGGTCTGGTGGAAAACTCCCTCGTTAAAATTACCGATCTGAACGGGAACCTGGTTTTCGAAACTGTTTCACTCGGAGGTCAGGCTTTATGGGATGGAAATAATTTCAGGGGAGAAAGAGCCAGAACGGGAGTTTATCTGGTCTTCTGCTCAAATGAAGATGGTTCATTAAGTCGTGTAATTAAACTTCTGTTTATTCATTAAATTATTTCCTTGTCTTTTTTTAAAGGACTTTTTTTAGCATTTACATGGCAATAGAAAGTACTCTGGGAATTGTATTACAACAGATAAAATATGGAGATACCAGTATTATCTGTCAGATTTATACTGAAGAATTTGGCCGGAAATCTTTTCTTTTTAAAGGGATCCGATCAAAAAAGTCAAAACTGCATCCAAATATTTTACAAAGTCTTTCAATAATAAATATTGAAGCATATATTAAATCTGGCAGAGATATCAGCCTTGTAAAGGAAGCCTCAAGCGCTACAATTTTCATTCACTTCCCGTATGATATAAAAAAGAGTGCACAGGCAATGTTCCTCGCTGAAGTTTTGAGCAAATGCCTGAAGGAGGAGGTTTCCAACAGGCCGCTCTTTTCATTTATAAGGAATTCAGTAGAATATTTTGACCTGATTGAATCCGGATCAGCCAATTTTCATATTTATTTTTTGCTAAAACTGAGTAAACATCTAGGCTTTCTCCCATCAGCAAAAATGAACCCTGATGAATTGGTTTTTGATATGAAAGAAGGTATTTACAAAGACCATTTTCCTGACCATTTGGATTTTATTGATGAAACAAATTCTGAACTGCTGGATGTGATTTTAAACAATAATTATGACCAATTATCGGGTATTGAACTTAATCAAACCAGAAGGAATGAATTATTAAACTATATTCTTAGGTTTTACTCGCTTCATATTGATGGTGTCTCAACCCTGCGTTCTTTCGAAATTCTTAAAGAAATATTTGTTTGAAAAGCAACAACCTTACAGTCATTAGTTACGTTTAACAAGGCTATTTTGTAAAGTTTTATTCTCTTCTTCTTTAAGACTTGAAAAAAAAAATAAATATTTTAAAATTTTGTGCAACCTTTAAGGCTGATAAGCCTGTCATATATAAATATTTGGCTATTTTTGGATTATTGTAAAGGGAATGCATTTTATGTCCGTCAATTTACGGACAAAACAATTAAATAGTGATCGGCTTAAAAAAAAAGACATTTGAGCCGGGCATTATCTTATTTGTTCTTATCAGGGTTTAGTAGCAGAACATTGTGAATTATAAAAATATTTACATCATATCGGGAGGTTTAGTATGAAAACGAATCGAATCAGATCTACAATCAGTTCCTATACAGGAAGACTGCAGGTTGAAAGGCGTCTAATTAATTCGCTTTTTAGAAACGGATGGTTCATGATAATTCTCTTTGGAATTTTGGGAAGTCAGTCCTTATTTGGACAAGGAGTAGGAATAAGCGAGGCGTCTATTGTGCCTCATAATTCTGCAATACTTGAATTAAGGTCGACTGAACGGGGATTTCTTGCTCCCCGCCTGACTACTGCTCAGAGATTAACTCTTGGTAGTGCTGCTACTCCGGGATTACTGGTTT
Source organism: uncultured Chitinophaga sp. (assembly GCA_964404825.1). Classification (GTDB taxonomy): domain Bacteria; phylum Bacteroidota; class Bacteroidia; order Bacteroidales; genus JACJXF01. The sequence goes on along the minus strand of CAYOLQ010000067.1, from coordinate 744 downwards.
ATGATATAAACACAAAATCATTTTGGTATTGGGATATTGTGTGGAAACATGTAATGGGATCCGGGAATCTCGGGAGCTCTAACCAGATTTTGGGGATGAATGCTGCAGGAGATGAAAATGAATATAAAACCTTAAACGGAACACCAAACAGGGTTACAGTAACATATGGTCCGGGGATTATTACTCTTTCTTCTCCTCAGGACATTCATACCGGAGCTTCTCCGGAATTTACGGTACTAACACTTAGTGGTTTGTCTCCCGATGCCGGAGTTTACACAAATGGATCAAGAGTCTTAACTTCAAATCCTCCGATTTCCGGAACCATTGGATACTGGTCGAGAAACAGCGCGTTAGGCGTTTTAACTCCATCGAACAGTGGAGATGATGTGTCTACAAGCGGAGATATATCTGCTACAGGGGGAGGAACCATAAGTTCAGCCGGACTTATTACAGGAACCGGTGGAGCAATAATTTCAAACGGTGCAATAAACCTGAATAATGGTTCAAATTTTCCAACAAACATAAATACAGGAGGATCAACTGGAGCTGTTACAATCGGAAATTCTGCCAATACCATTACTCTGCCTGCTTTTGCTATTCCCGGAGTAATACACAATTATGCAACCGGGGAACTGTCTTCAAGTCTTATAGTCAATGCAGATGTAAATACGAACGCGGCCATCGCCGGGACGAAGATAAGTCCGGACTTTGGAGCGCAGAACGTTGTAACGACCGGAACCTTAA
>CAYOLQ010000066.1:0-19534 GCA_964404825.1 uncultured Chitinophaga sp. | reverse complement strand
TGGCGGTCGTTCAATCAAAATAAGTAGGTAAACTATGATACAAACTTTTTAGGTTTAGTAGTAGTTTTTCTTCGCTGCACTTTTCGCAGCTTAATAAATGCACTAAACTCTTTTTTCTCCTCTTTAGTCCAAGGTTTGTCTAAGGAAGTGAAATCTACATTTTTTGGTTCTCTGATAAGTCCCATATTTTCTATTTTTTAAAATATTTACTAATCAATCTGTTTGCAGCTGGCGTTTCAATCATCATTTTAGTTCCTTTGAAATGAGTAGCATAAAGAGTTTCCTGATAATGTTTAACCAATACTGTCTTTGCATCAAAAGCTAGATAGCCATCATAACCTTTGTCAAACGATACTTTGCAAGCAAATGCAACTAAGTTGCCTGGAACGCCAGAGTATATTTTTGCTTTCCCCTAATTGAATTTTGCACTTTCAATAAGATGCATATAAATGTGGTCTCCTTGGTCACTAATGCTTATTAGTCCTTGGATTATTTTTGGATTATCTTTAATTACAAGTTTATATGTTTCTCTATCATTGAATTTAATCTGTTCCTGCCAATTAAATTGCCAATCAGCCTTTTTAATCAGTTTAATTTCCTTAGGTAAAAGCTGAAAAATCTCGGTATCGAAAATATCTCCTGAAACTGTATTTTCAATAGAGTTAGTCAGCTTGTCAATCTCAATGTCAACTAATATTTTGTTTGGTTTTTTCACACGATAAATTTACGAAATTGAGGTCAATAAATTGATCATTAAAGCACAAATGTTTCAATTTGGCAGGTTTTTCCCTCAGCTTGCCGCTAACGATCTTATAGGTCTACCCATCATCCCTATATCCCCATACAGGCTTATAAGGTCTGAAAAAATCTCCTTTTATATCAAATGTAAAAAATTATTTATCAAATGGAAATAGCAGATATCATTTTGCTTAAACAGGAAGGTGATATTTTATTACACGCACCGGACTCAATTCTGAGTTCCTCCCGAAATCTGAATTTTTATGATAGTACTTTAAATCTCAAGTATTTTCAATATTGTATTCCAATTTCGTGTTGTAATGTTTTTCCCGAATATTTTTTCTAATTCGTCCATTCCTTTCGGGGTTTTTGTTGTTGTCAGATCTAAAACACTACAAATGATCCGGTTGCTTAATGAAATGATTTGATAACTGTTATCTTTTGAGTAATAGGGAAGGGTAATTTCAATTTTGGGTTCATCTTTTAAAAAGGATACGTACAAACGTATGTCTTTATGAACATTTACAGATTCAAAAGGGTTTTTATTCACTAAATCAGCAATTTCAATTTTTGTATGCAAAATTACAGGAACAGGGAATTTGTATGTTTGGGAAAGATAACTTTCAATTTTGGATTCCAACTCCTGAATGTTTGTCTGTTTTGTTTCAAATACAATATTTCCTGAGTTTAACAAGGTTCTTACATTCTCACATCCTGTTTCAGTCAATGTTTTGCGAAGCTCTGCCATAGGCAGCATATGGTGACCGCCAACATTAATACCCCTTAGAAATCCTGTTATTGTCATCTGTTGTCCGGATTATTCACAATCCCTCGCAAACCTCTTAACTACCCCAACTGTTTTATTTTATGTTGTGGTTTTGTGGTTTATGAATCTATCTGCCCCTTATATAAATCGGAAATTGGAAAAATCAAATCGTAGTCATTCCAGTTCAAATTTCCATCAGTCAATGAAAAGGAAGCGAATTTATTTTCATCCAAATATTTCTTAATTGATGGATGAAGCGATTTTGCTAAAAAAGGTTTGAAATCAACTAATCTTTCGTTTCCATCGTTAAATCTTATCCGAATTGCATAATCCGATAAATATTTTGCAGAATCAATTTTTAACCGGATAAATCCAGACTGTGAATCCTTATAGTCAACAATTATTCTCATTTTATTCTTTTTGTAATTTTTTCAAACTCAACATCCTTATGATAAACATTGAGTCCTGTATTTTTGGCATGTTTTACATGTTTAAAATATCTATATATCCATTTTTAATTTCAAGTCGCCACATATACCAGCTATCAACTGGTTTCTTTTTTATCATACCAGCTTTCCAAACTTTTATAGTTTTGAAAAATTCAATTAATTCAGTATCAAGATTTTTATTCCCGGATTCAGTAACTACATGAAATCCTCCACCGATTAGTCCATTACAATTCACAGCAAATTGAATAGCTGGCTTTGCTTCAAAAGTTGGGTTTTGTTTTGCAAATGAAATAACTTCATTTAATCTGATCTCAACCGAATCAATTGAATCCAATGGCTTTGCTCTTTTCTCCATTAAAAAATATACAGTATTCGGTTTGCAAACATTGTCAGGGATAATGCCTTCTGCACTCATAACCATTTGTCCGTATGCTTGAATACCTAAAAACAAAATAATAAGAAAAGATGTGAGTTTTTTCATGTTTGTTATTGTTGTGGTCTCACCTGATTGAACAAAAGCTAAACAGGAATAAGCAGTAGTAACCCGATTAATTTATTCATCTGTTTTGATTTTTAGTGTTCATTGTGTTGAGTTATATATCTTCTCATTATGGCAAACTAAAACATTTTTCCTGTTTCCATGCCAATTATGAAATCCATTTCCCTGACAATCTTTGTAATCCTTACACGAAGAACATTGCCCGACTTTTGTCCATTCTCTGTTTCTAAAGGGTTGAAATTTGTTATTCCATGTGTCATAAAAATTATCTGTGTATATATTTCCCTGAGAGAAGGTTCTATCTATGTTCGGACAGGCAGAAACCGAACCATCAATTAAAATTGAACCTATGTTGATTCCTGCTCTGCAAAAGAAGTAACTATCTCTTACCAATGGTTCATATTTACCTACATATCCTTCACAACTAAATTTTATATCGATAGCTTCATCTTTCCGATGTTCTGTTATGAAATTCATTAATCCGGCAAATTGATTATCCGTTAACATCAAAGCAGGCAGGTGAGCGGCCCTTCCGATTGGAATAATTGTAAATAATCTCCAGGCTTTCACATTTTTGGAAATTAATAAGTCCCGGATTTGCTTCAGCTCATTAAAATTCTTTTGATTTACACACGTAACAACATCAAAATTTATTTGATTTGATGACGAAGCCAATTCAATAGCATTTACAGCTTTATCAAAACTAGCTTTATTATTTCTCAACCAGTTATGAGATTCTTTGAGTCCGTCCAAACTAATTGTCAATGCACCAATCCCGGCATTTAATAATGATATATGTCTTTGTTTATCGTATATAAGGCCATTTGAAACAATTGACCATCTGAATCCTCTTTTTCTCAGTTCTTTTCCACATTGTTCAAGATCGGTTCGTAAAAGAGGTTCGCCTCCTGTAAATACAACCGTGAAATTCTGAGGCTTATTTTTAATAGTATCAATTGCCTTATAAAAGTCATCAGCCGGCATATCCTTATAAACACTATCTTTTGAGCAATCACTCCCGCAATGCAAACATTGTAAATTGCATCTTGTGGTGCATTCCCAGAATAAATAATTCAGTTCGTGAAGTTTAACTTCTGAATCCCTGAATTTTCTGAAAGCAATTTTTTTTAAGGACGTAATCATTTATTTTTCTTCCAGGGCTATATCCAGATATACCTTTTCGCTTAATACAGTTAATACTGTATCCTTGGTTATATAGTGCCCGTTTTCCAGTGAATCAATATCCTGAAATTGAAGTGTTAAATTTTCAAGTAATTGAGTATAAAACGAAAATTTACCTTCCTGATCAGTCATTTCATATTGCATATTCTCTGCAACCGAAACTTTAATGCCGTTTATTGGCAAACCGGAAGTTTTAGATTTCACTTGTCCCTCTATTAGCAAGTCAGGTTCAAAACCCTGTGGTGTTCCATAGCATGCCTGAAAAACAAACATTGCTGATGTCAAACTTAATCCACCAACTACTTTTCTAATCCAGTTTTTTTTCATTTTTTCTTTTCCTTTAAGATGGTTTTTCTGTTGTGAAGGTTGCTTCCTGCAAGAAATGCCATAGATCTTAATAGTATAATAAGCATACGCCCATCCAGACTTATGAAGCCCGGAAAAATCTCCATTATATCAAATGTATAAAATTATTTGGCAATCGATTATAGAAGACCTCATTTTGTTTAAACTATTGGGAGGCATTTTATAGTTCATATTGGGAGCGGGGTAGGGAAGTTGCTTGTAAGTATGAAAAATGTCTGAAGCAGGATTTTCAGGATTAGAGAATTTTCAGAATTGGTGATAGGCTTTAGTCACACTTTCTTTTATTTTTCATTGAATTTTGGGTTGAATATCAGTTTGTATTGTAAACTAGTGGCTCCGAAATTAATTAATAGTCCTTTGGCAAAATCATACGCAACTACATAATTCTTTGCTTGTGCCAAATGCACATCTTCGAGGTTTATTTGTGCCTTCAATTCAATTATTAAAGAGCTTTCAACAATAAAATCGGCACGGCGCGTACCTACATGATGCCCTTCGTAATAAATTTCCTGTTCTTTTTCCCTCACATACTCTAAACCTGCATTCTGCAATTCAATAGCCAGACAACGTTGGTATATTACTTCCTGAAAACCATTACCCAAAGTATTATGTACCTTCATGGCGCAACCTATAATTTTGTAGGTTAGTTCGTCTTTTTCCATTGTGGTCAGAATTTAGTCAGAATTTACAGAATTAAGACAGAATTTACAGAATTTTGTTAGATTTACAATATAAGATAATTTATAGGATGAATAATTCTGCTAATTCTAAAATCCTGAAAATTCTGATACGAGGATGAATAATTCTGCTAATTCTAAAATCCTGAAAATTCTGATACGAGGATGAATAATTCTGCTAATTCTAAAATCCTGAAAATTCTGATCCGATACCTACTGTACCATCTGTTTGCTCCTCACCGCAAAGGATTTGGCGTGCATTCTCCATTTGTGTTTCACCTGGCAGGGGTTGTTTTCCGGAGAAAAGATGATCTTAAGCTGTTGCGTATTGCGGCCTGGAGAAGGGAACTGCTGAAAACAGATCGTTCTGTTCATACTTCCGACGAGGGCGCTGGTTCAAAAGTTCATATTTCAAACAAGCGGCTTGTTCGGCAAATAGCCCGAAAATCGAGCATAAGACATAAATATGGAAGAATCCTTTACGCTCTGGCACAGGAGTATGATCCTGCCTGTATTATCGAACTGGGCAGCGGCATTGGTATCAGTACCGTTTATCTGGCCATGGGTGGCGCCCGGGGCAGGGTGTTTTCTATCGAGGGAGATGTTTCAAAACTGGCTTTTGCCGCCGATCAGATGCGGGATCTGGGATTGAAAAACGTTAGTCTGATATCCGGTCTCTTTAAGGATAAACTCCCGGAAATACTCAAAAATGCTTCTCATCCTATCCTTGTTTTTGTTGACGGGGATCACAGCTTCGAAGCAACAATGGAATATTTCACTTTAATCAAAAAATACGCAGAACCGGGTACCATCATCGTTTTCGACGATATACGCTGGTCTGGTGGCATGGAGAAAGCATGGAAGGAAATTAAAAAAGATGCAGAAACTACCATTTGTATCGACCTTTTCTTTATGGGGATTGTTTTTTACAGAGAAGGAATTCAGAAGCAGGAATTTGTTATAAACTTTTAACACTTAAAATCGTGATTTTGCGTTAATATGAGTAATTTCGTGCTGGAAACAGCTTTAACATGTGGCCGGAATAAAGGCGCAGACGAATTGAAAGGAAGCCGTTTACCATTAGCACATTCAATAGTAAGTACATTTTTTTCAAAAGAATATTATGAACGACACCATCATCCATCTCGATAAAGTAGTAAAAAACTACATGATTGGAACTATCGTGGTAAGGGCACTTCAATCCATATCCCTCGAAATAAAAAGAAACGAATATGTGGCCATTATGGGTCCTTCCGGCTCGGGAAAATCCACACTGATGAACCTGCTGGGTTGTCTCGACACAGCAACAAGTGGCCGTTATATTCTCAACGGCACCGATGTGAGCAAGATGCAGGATAACGAACTGGCTGAAATACGCAACAGCGAAATCGGATTTGTTTTCCAGACTTTTAACCTGTTACCCCGGTATACAGCCCTTGAGAATGTAATGCTTCCGCTTATTTATGCCGGACAGAATAAAGCCCAGAGAATTGAAAGGGCGAAAAAGGTAATTGAAGATGTTGCTCTTTCCGATCGTTCACATCATAAGCCCAATGAACTTTCCGGCGGACAAAGACAAAGGGTGGCCGTTGCCCGCGCCATGGTGAACAACCCTTCTATAATCCTCGCCGATGAACCTACGGGAAACCTCGATTCAAAGACCTCCATCGATATTATGAATCTTTTTGGCGAAATACATCGCCGGGGTAACACCATGATTCTGGTAACCCATGAAGAAGAAATCGCCCGTCATGCTCACAGGATTATTCGTCTGAAGGACGGATTCATAGATTCCGATGTTATAAACGAACATCCTGTTGAAAGCGTTGTTTTGAGCTAAATATTTTTTGATGAAGATTTATACGAAAACAGGCGATACAGGTAAAACTTCGCTGATAGGAGGTAAGAGAGTTCTAAAATCGGACGGGAGAATTGATGCATATGGCACTGTGGATGAGCTGATTGCCTGGTGCGGTCTCCTGAGAGACAGTTTTCCGGTTAAAGTTTACAGCGATCTTCTGATTAAAATACAGGACCGGCTTATGGTTGCTGCATCCCTGCTTGCAGCTGACGACAGGGAATTTGAAAAGCATCTTCCGCATTTATCCGAAAAAGATATTCTCTTCCTGGAGGTTGAGATAGACAGAATGGAATCGATGCTCCCTCCCCTTAATTCATTTGTCCTTCCGGGCGGACACACTGCAGTTTCTTATTGCCATGTTGCACGCACCGTTTGCAGGAGAGCGGAGCGCAAAACGATTTATCTTGCTGAAATTTCATATATCGATCCTCTTGTAATTAAGTATCTTAACAGGTTGTCTGACTTCCTGTTTGTGCTTTCCAGATTGATTTCCAGGGAATTAGGAGCTGAAGAAATTCCATGGAAACCGGAGTTGTAAATATGGAAAAAGTTTATATATTTGCGCAAATTTAAGAAATAGACGAATCAGGTCTTTAAGATATTTATAATTATGTATTGGACACTTGAATTAGCTTCGAAACTCGAAGATGCTCCCTGGCCCGCAACCAAGGAAGAGCTTATTGATTATGCGATTCGTTCCGGTGCACCATTGGAAGTAATTGAAAACCTTCAGGAAATAGAAGACGAGGGCGATATTTACGAGAGTATTGAGGATATATGGCCTGATTATCCAAGCAAAGACGATTTCTTCTTTAATGAGGATGAATATTAAAAATTAATCAGCGCTTCCGGGCGCTTTTTTTATTTCCATCGGAATACATCGTACCGGCTTACCGGACGGTATTCCCCAAACCATCTGAAATCTTCCAGTTTTGAACTTGCGGGTGGAAATTTATCCAGAGGATAATAGGTTGCGTCGGGCTTGGTGATAAAGTTTATCCTGTCTATTTTTTTTTCTTTCAGGTAAATTTTCAGATTGGCACTCTCGGCACTGTTTACTCCCTGTAATTCTTCTTTATCCTTTGCATAATAAATTGTCTGACCATTGCCCTTTACATCAATCAGATACAATTGATTCTCCTTAAACCAGCCTTCCATATCCCTCCCCTTTATTTGGTTATAGCGCGTGCTGTCCTCTTTGGAAATTATAAAAGCCGCACTTACCATATTTAGCTTGTACAAGCCTGTGGCGCGGGTTTCTATCGATATGAATTCTGCGGTAATCTGATTCTCATCCGACCATAGGACTGGCTCTCCGTAAAAACGAAATATTGAATCGGCTTCGGCATAAACAAGTGAATCACATTTTCCCTGGAGATCGTTCCTGAAAATCTTCACATGGTAATATGCTTTTATCAGTTTTTTCTCAGGGATCGTATCTGAAACCGTTTTTATGGTATCGGAATGGATAAACAGACTATCGCCCTTATCCACCTGTATCATCAGGGCACTATCGGTTAACATGGCATAGTCAGAAAGCTCCTCGTAATAAGCATAATGCCCCATCAACGTCAGGTTCTGGGAGGTATCGATAAGGGTGACATTTTGAAAAGCTTTCCCGATCCCGCTAACCCTCTCATAATAAATGCTGTCGCCTTTGAGAATTTTTTCCTTGTTCTGCAGGTACGCATTCTTATTAAACTGGGAAATGTCGTACTGTGTGTCGTACCAGCCATTTTCACAGTAAATGAAGTTTTCATCGCTTATGATGTCGGTGGGACCCAGGAAATACGATATTTTCGATACTGTATTATATTTCAGGGTATCAGAATACATAATGTAATCCGGGTTGGTAATGACTACGGAATCTTTAAAGAAAAACAGCTTTTCCCTCGAATAGTAATACCCCATTTCGCTGACAAGGGTATTTTCGCCGTTCACAATTTTGCCACCGTTAAAATAATATCCCAGGTCGTTGTTGAGGTCGTAATCAATATTTTCGGTTGTCAGGTGTGTCTCCTTATCGTCGAGAATAACATTTCTGCGTACTTCGGCCATACGTGTGTTACCCTTATATTTCAGAAAATCGCCATACAAATCAAGTGTATCACCTCGCCAGACATGCACCTTGCTGTATGCATCCAGTACATTTTGCTGGGGGAAGAAATGAGCGCTGTCGCACGACATATAAGCATCTTCGTGCCTGAAACTTACGTTTCCAAGGAGTCTTGCCCGCTGAAATCCAAGTGTATTGTCAAACTCAGTGATATCGGCATGATCAATAATAATTGTTTTTGTTTCCTGGGCAGTAATCGCTACTCCCTGCCACATAAAAAGTATGAGGAAGAAAAAAAAATGCAGCCGGTTAGTGGAGTTTCTTCCCATTTTACATGGATGAAGGTCCGATTATTGATTGCTTGTCTGCAGCCAGCCTTTCTTCAGAAAATCGCATTCCATAAAGCTATCATCAATATGAATATAGGTCTCACTCTGCTTTTCCTTTATCCACTCTTCAACAACCCTTTGTTTTTTATCGGCCAGGGCCATATTCTGAAGTAAGGTATAGTCCTGTTTCATGTTGGCTTTATGGGGATCCGTTTTCGATTTGAGTCGTACGATTTTGTAAAGTGTTTTTCCGGTTTCATCAACGGTTTCATAGGGATTTGATATTTCCCCTACCTTCATATCTCTTACCACAAGATAATCTTTTGAATCGAGTTGTTTTAATTCGAAGAGGGAAGAATTATCGTAAGGATTTACAAGCAAACCTTTATTGAGGCTGGTGTTTTTATCTTCAGAGAAATATCTTGCGGCCACGCCGAAACTCATACTGTCGCTGCGGATGAGAACCAGCACACTGTCGAGCCTTTCAGTTGCTTTTTTCCGTGCATCAGGTGTTATGCGCGGATTCATAAGTATATGCCTTGTATTTACCCTGTCATCTTTACGTTCTATGAGTTGGATGAGGTGATATCCGAATTGTGATTCAACGATCTTCGAAACCTGATCTTTTTTGAGGCTGAAGGCAGCTTTTGCATATTCTCCATCCAAATCCGCCTTACTCATAAACCCGATTTCTCCTCCATTGGAAGCGGATCCATCTGCAGAATAAAGAATAGCAAGTGTTTCAAAGCTTTCGCCTTCCATAATCCTTTTGCGGAGCTCCAGCAGTTTCTCTCTCACTTCAAAAACGGCATCCTCATTTAATTTTGGATAAACAACTATTTGCTCCATTTCCACCTGAGCATCTATAACCGGGATACTGTCTTTCGGAATGCTGTTAAAGAATGCCTTGATCTCCGAAGGAGTAATTTTAACGGTACCGGTAATGGAACTCTGCATTTGCTGGGTCATCATCTGGTCGCGGATCATATCCCTGAAATCGTCTTTGATTTGCAGAATCGACTTATTGAAATAAGCTTCGAGTTCTTCCTGAGAACCTATCTGGTTGATGAAGTAATTCAATCTCTGGTCGAGCTGCTGTTCAACGCTCGACTCGGAAATTTCGAGACTATCAATTTTGGCCTGGTTGAGGAGTAGCTTTTCTTCAAGGTATTCTTTAAATATCAGGCACTTCATGTCGGGGATTGTCTGCCCCTGCGCTTTGTACTGCAGGTATTGCTGTTCAACGTCAGATTGAAGTATAGTAAAATCGCCCACAACGGCAACCACTCTGTCGATAATGAATCCCTGCGCAGAAAGACTCAGAAATGAAAAAAGTACAAGAATACTTAAAAGGAACAGTTTTTTCAGGAGGTGTTTCATTATGATTGGCTTAGTAAATTTCTACTTTGTTTTTTGCCCGTCCGTCTTTATAAACGGAATTTTCCAGATCTTCCATGAACATAATCTTTCTTTTATTGATGATAACGCTTCGGATATCGTCTTTGATAAAATTCAGTGGAGCTACCTGTCCTTCCCGCACCCTGTCGATGATATGAATAAAGTAGAAGAAAGAAGAATCGCTTATTTCAATATTTTTATTTGAGTTCAGATACGTGCCGGGGTTTGTTACTTTCAGGGGAGTTGCATCAATGAGGTTAACGAAACGGTACCATTTCTCCCCATGAATCATATAATTGCTGGCATAGCTGATGCAGTATTTCTCAAGATTATCGAGGTCTTCCGGTAATTCCGATTTATACCAGCGTTTTACATCATTCATTTGCGGTGCATCAACAGGAACTTTAATATAATTGACTTTTACCACGTCAGCGTCGAGAATGTAATTCGATGCATTTTCATCATAATAGGATTGCAATTCCTGATCCGTGACCAGAGTATCCAGATTCTGCGATAAAAGTTTCTGCTTGTAAATGAAGGTCAGCAGGGAGGAACGGTATTCTTCCAGTTGTTTCTCAACATCCTTCTGGTCTGCTGAGAGATATTGTTCGGCCCTGCTTAAGAGTAATTTCTCACGCACCCATTCTTCGATAAGGCGGCGCGCGGTACGGCTGCTGTCTTCAGCTGATATTCCTTTAGGGATCCGGTTATTCAGGTCGGAAGGATAGAGGTAGATATCATTCACGCGGGCAACAGGCTTTTCCTGACCCGACTTATTGCTGTTCATGCAGGAAGTCAGCCCGATTACAATAACACAACATAAAAGCAAAAACGTTCTGATCATAAACCTATTTTATGGTTTTCAATAATTCCTGATCCACCGTAACCGGATATTTGGCTCTGAGCTCAGCTATCCAGGCTTTTTCGAGGAAATTCTGGTAATCAGCAGTAACAAGGCCTCTGGCTTCATTAAGCTTTTTAATTTCCGGTTCCCTGATCCCCAGAACAAAAACAAATGAGTTTCCGTTTTCTGTAGTAAAGTTTTCTCCAGCACCCAAATTCCAATTGGTTTTATCAACTTCTTCATTATCGCCTTTTTCGAAGCGGGATGATTTAATATCTATGCAGTTTTTAATACTGTCGTTTTTGCAAAGCCTGGAGAGTACAAAATCAGATGTGAATTTTTTCTTTTTCCCGTATTTTACCGCCAGTGCTTTGGCCGCGTTAAGTAATTCAAGACTGTCACTTGTGAAAATCATAACTTCAGCGCGTTTTCCCCAAACGTAATCCGATTTTTTTTCACGGTAGAAATTTTCCAGTCCTGTTGAATCCTGCACTGCCTTTGACCATACCATTTTGTCGGTAAGGTCGAACAGGAGAATACCGTCGTGATATTCCTGAAGGATATACCGGAACTCCGGATATTTAACCGGAAGGAGGTCTTTTTCATAATCCTGAAGACAATCATTGCTGTACGCTTCGAACTGTTCATTCAGAAAGACTGTGGTACTGTAGTGGTCGGTTTTTCGTTGATTGGAAAGGATATGTGCAGCGAAATCAGCTACAGTATACTTTTTGTCTGCGATGGTAAAGAGAGTTTCATTATTATTTCTGAAGGCTTCATTGGTCCACGTACCTGAAAAGACAGATGTATCGATAAGACTAGCCATCGTTTCGAAAGCTTTTCGGTTAACGGTAAAGTTGTATTGTTTTTTAAGACCGTTCAGGTAATACATTCTTTTGATGGGAGCAATAGGAGCACCTCCGATTTTGGTTAGCAATTCGGGTCTTTGCTCTTCATAACTGCCAATGGTTTTTGTGTCGATTAACTGGAGAAGGTGCCATCCATAAAACGAATTAACAGGTTTAGAATAATCGCCTTTATTTTTCAGAGCAAAAGCAGCTTCTTCAAATTCGGGAATCATCTGACCAGTACCAAACCAATGTAATTCTCCGCCTACAGCTGCAGTGGCTCTGTCTTCCGAATGTCTTTTCGCGAGGTCTGAGAAACTAACACCTATGTTCAGACTATCGTACAGGGCTCTGATCTTATTTTCAGCCTGAATTTTCATTTCCGGAGCCATATCCTCGGGGGCGCGAAGGTAGATATGCGCTACTTTCACATTGCCTTTTGCAGGGCGTATTTCTTTTACTTTAACCAGATGATACCCAAACTGGGTTCTTACCGGCAAGGACACCTGGTTTACCGGGGTATTGTAAAAAGCATTTTCAAATTCCCATACGGTGCGGAATGCCGTCATCCAGCCTATGTCTCCTCCGTTTTTTTCTACCGAAGGATCCTGGGACGATTCTTTCGCAACGCTTTCGAAGCTTGCTCCTTTGAGTATTTTGTTACGCAGATCCAACATTTTATTGTATACCATCAGGGTATCTGCGGGAGATGCTTTGGGGTCGAGGCTAAGTAAAATATGACTTACACGCACCTCGCTTTTCATTCTTTCGTATTCCTGTTTCATCAGTTCTTCCTGAGTTGCGGAATCGTTGAGGTACGGTTTTGCAAGCTGGTCGCGGTAACCGTTTAATTCATTAACAAAACCCGGAAGGGTATCCATACCCAGACTTTCAGCTTCCAGAACCTTAAGTTTGAAATTAATAAAAAGATCGAGGTATTCCTCTACTGGTTGTCTTTCGTATACTCCGGCCACATTGTTTTTATTATAAATTCTCTCAAATTCCTGCAGGCTGACGCTCTGATTTCCGATTGTCATTAATATTTTATCGTCCTGCGAAAAAGAAGAAATGATGAAGGTAAAAAGGAGAGTGATCGATAATAAAGTACTTTTCATATCCGATTAATTTTTAAGGTTTCTGAAGTAACGTAAAATTTAGCTGCTTATTATCTGCTGTAATTTGGAGCTTCACGGGTAATGGTTACATCGTGAGGATGACTTTCGTTCATCCCTGCACTGGTAATCTTTACAAATTTTGCTTCCATGAGGGTTTCGATATCCGCGGCACCGCAATAACCCATTCCGGCCCGGAGTCCGCCCATCATCTGATAAACAACCTCCGAAAGACTGCCTTTGAAAGGCACTCTGGCAGCAATTCCCTCAGGAACAAGCTTGTTGATATCGTCTTCAACATCCTGGAAGTATCTGTCTTTTGAGCCTTGCTGCATGGCCTCGATGGAGCCCATCCCCCGGTACGATTTATATTTTCTCCCGTTGTAAATAATTGTTTCACCGGGTGATTCCTCCACTCCCGCGAAAAGCGAACCGGCCATAATACTATTGGCTCCTGCTGCGATGGCTTTTACGATATCACCAGAATAGCGGATACCGCCATCGGCAATAACAGGAACACCGGTACCTTTAAGTGCCGCAGCAACATCATAAATTGCTGATAGCTGTGGAATTCCCACTCCGGCAATGATACGGGTGGTACAGATGGATCCCGGACCAATACCTACCTTTACGGCATCGGCACCTGCTTTAACAAGTGCCAGGGCGGCTTCGGGTGTGCCGATGTTTCCAACCACCACATCAATATTGGGAAATGCTTTCTTTACCTTTTTGAGTGTTTCCAGAACTCCCCTGGAATGTCCGTGCGCAGTGTCTATAACTATGGCATCCACACCTGCATCCACGAGCACGGCAACACGCTCAACGGCATCGAGTGTTACTCCTACAGCAGCAGCAACTCGGAGACGGCCTTTGTCGTCCTTACATGAATTGGGCTGATCTTTTGCTTTGGTAATATCTTTATAGGTAATCAGACCAATAAGCTTATTATCGGAATCAACAACAGGGAGTTTTTCTATCTTATGCTTCTGAAGGATATCGGCAGCTTTGGAAAGGTCGGTTTTCTGAGTTGTGGTAATGATATCTTTGCTTGTCATTATTTCGGCCACAGGTCTGCGCATGTTATTTTCAAACCGCAAATCACGGTTGGTAACTATCCCTATTAAATGTTTTTCCTCGTCTACCACCGGGATGCCACCAATTTTGAATTCTTTCATCAGGTTGAGGGCATCGGCAACAGTGGCGTTTTTCAGTATGGTGATGGGATCGTGAATCATCACGCTCTCTGCTCTTTTCACTCGTCTCACCTGGTGGGCCTGCTGTTCCAGAGGCATATTTTTATGGATTACACCAATACCGCCTTCACGGGCAAGTGCAATGGCAAGTTCGGCTTCTGTAACCGTGTCCATGGCTGCTGAAACAACCGGAGCGTTGAGTAATATATTTCTGCTGAACTTTGTAACCAGACTTACCTCTCTCGGTAATACCTCTGAATAGGCTGGCAGAAGCAAAACATCGTCGAATGTTAAACCTTCGAATTTAATTTTATCTTCAATAAAGGACATTGCTTTATTTTTGGTTAAATTTAAATGCTGCGAAAATACAAAAATTTAGAGAATATTTATTTGTTTTTTATCAGATAATATGGAGCCGAAATTCCAATAATTACGCATATTTTGGAGAAATTTACCCAAATACTTACCCGCTACTGGGGATATTCGCACTTTCGTCCCTTGCAGGAAGACATAATCCGCTCGGTTTACGAGGGCAGAGATACTCTCGGACTAATGCCAACCGGAGGGGGTAAATCGCTTACTTTTCAGGTGCCGGCAATGGCGCTGGAAGGTACATGCATCGTTATCACTCCGCTTATTGCACTCATGAGGGATCAGGTAGAGAATCTGAAACGCAGGGAAATCAATGCAATATCCATACACTCGGGTATGAGCAGGGAGGAAATTGATATTGCTCTGGATAATTGTATTTACGGGGAGGTGAAATTCCTGTATCTTTCTCCCGAGCGACTCGAAACCGATATATTTAAGGCCAGGATCGAAAAAATGAATATAAATATCATCGCCATCGATGAGTCTCACTGCGTTTCGCAATGGGGTTATGATTTCCGGCCTTCGTATCTGAAAATTGCCCGTCTGCGTGATTTGCTGCCAAAGGTGCCTGTTCTGGCCCTTACTGCAACAGCAACCCCGAAAGTTGTTGAGGATATCATGGAGAGGCTCGAATTCAGAGAGAAAAACGTATTCAGAAAAAGTTTTGAGAGAAAAAATCTCGTTTATGATGTTGAGATATGTGAGGATAAGGTTCAGCGTATTATCCGCACCATACGTGAAAATCCCGGAACCGGAGTTATCTACGCAAGGAATCGTAAAAAGACCCGCGAGCTGGCAATCTTATTGCAGAAAGAAGGCATAAGCGCAGATTATTACCATGCAGGACTTACTCATGCCGAAAGAAACAGGAAACAGGAGGAATGGCAAAAAGATAAAACCAAAGTCATCATTTCAACCAATGCTTTCGGCATGGGTATTGATAAACCCGATGTCCGTTTCGTAATGCATGTGGATCTTCCCGATTCGCCCGAAGCTTATTACCAGGAAGCGGGCAGGGCAGGAAGGGACGAAAAACCGGCAAAAGCCATACTCCTCTACAACGAATCCGACCGCAGAACAGTCGACCAGCGCATCCTTATCAGTTTTCCGGATCTTTCACTCATCAGGGAGGTTTACAATGCTCTCGGAAATTATTTTCAGATTCCTGTCGGCGCGGGCAAGGGACAGAGTTACGATTTTATCCTGAGCGAATTTATTTCAAAGTTCAAATTTAATGCCCTTGTTGCACACAACAGTCTGAAAGTATTGCAGAGAGAAGGATATATTGAGCTTAGTGAAGAAATCAACAATGCCTCACGGGTACATTTTGCCGTTCAGCGGGATGACCTGTATAAATTCCAGATCGCAAATGAAGCCCTTGATGGCTTTATTAAACTGCTTCTTCGTTCGTACAGCGGGATGTTTTCTTCATTTGTTCCCATCGATGAAACCCTGCTGGCAAAACGATCAGGCGTGAGCTTTGATGTAATTTACAAATACCTGCTAAAACTGTCATCAGCGGGCATAATCCAGTACATCCCACGAAAAAAGAACCCTGTGATATATTTCAGTGAAGAAAGACTCGATTTGAAAAACCTTTATTTTTCGGCAGAAACTTATAAATTCCTGAAGGAGAGATATATCGAGCGTGCCAATGAAATGCTTTTGTATGCATCGGGACAGAACAAATGCCGGAGTCAGTTCCTGTTAAGCTATTTTGGTGAGAAAAACGCTGCCCGCTGCGGACAATGTGATGTTTGCCGAAAGCGCAATGAACTGGATATGAGTGCTTATGAGTTTGATATTATTCTTGATGAACTAAAGGCAAAACTTACCGACAAACACCTGGGCATGGACGAAATTATGGAAGGTATGCAGTTTCCCGAAGAAAGAGTGATGAAAGTTTTTCGCTGGCTTAATGAACATGAAAAGATTCTGAAGGATGAGGGGTATTTGTATTATTGGGTGGGGGGTAATAAGTGACGAGTGACGGGTGACGAGTGACTAGTGTATAGTCGTAACCCCGTTACCCTTTAAAAGGTGACGAGTGACGGGTGACGAGTGACGGCTAGTCGATTTAAGTGTATGAGTCGTAACCCCGTCAACCCGTTACCCCGTTACTCCTTTCACTCATCCCCCGTCACTTGTCACTCATCACCCGTCACTTTAAATATCCCCCAAATTTTCCATTCTACATTAATCTTTATACTTTTGTTTTTTTACTGCATCAAAAATGTCCGATTATAACAAAACGCTTTATTCTGAAGAAGTTCTGGAATTTGTCAGCCGGTCGAAAGAGTATTGCACCCTGCTGGAGACTGATATGGAACTGAGTCAGGCTGAGTTTATACGCTTCTCCCTTTACAGCCTTCCTGCAATTTATTCTTCACTTATCAGAATTCCGCAGATGGAATCGGTGTTTGAAGAGGGAAGCGAGAAATTTGTAAGTGAGCAGGACTGGTCGGAAGTTTACAGGAAAATTGCCGGATGTATGGAAGGGAATAATGATTTTTTGGATATCCCTGCAGAAAATGAATTCGACAGGTCGGAGCTTGTTACCAGAAAAATATCTGAAGACATGTCTGATATTTACCAGGATCTGCGTGATTTCCTGGAAGTTTACAGAAATGCACCCGAAGATGTGATGAATGACGCTCTCTGGGAATGCCAGAATAATTTCATGAGTTTCTGGGGTTCGAAAGCCCTGCGCGTATCATCAGCACTTCATAAAATATATGTTGGAGAAGTAAAAACGGATGAAAAAACTACTAACAAAAACGCTAAAGCAACTGAAATCAATACAGGCAGCTGGTTTATTTCGAGGAGGCAACAAGAGTACACCGACGACGAAGACGAGTTTTCTTCCCCACATCAGTAGCGAGGAAATAGCCAGACTCGACATCAGACAATTTGAAGGAAGGATCCATGTAATCGATTCCCCCGAAGATGTTCCTGCCGCAGTTGCAAAAATTTCGCAGCATAATGTGATTGGTTTCGATACCGAGAGTAAACCCAGTTTCAGAAAAGGTAGTTCAAACAAAGTTTCTCTGCTCCAGCTTGCTATACCGGGGGAGGTATATCTCTTCCGCCTTCTGGAAACAGGTCTGCCTGATGATCTGATTCGCATATTCGAAGATGAAGATATTATTTTCACGGGAGTAGCAATTCGCGACGACGTTCGAAAACTGCAACAGATAAAACATTTTAAAGCAGCAGGATTCCTTGAACTACAGAACTATTCATCGTATTTTAAAATAGAAGACAACAGTCTGAAGAAACTGGCCGCCATAGTTATGGATATCAGAATATCCAAGTCGCAGCAGCTTTCCGACTGGGAAGCAGGCAGGCTTACCGAAGCGCAGCTGAGATATGCCGCAACCGATGCCTGGGTTTGTCTCGAAGTATACCGGATTCTCCGTAACTCCAATATTCAATGATAAAAAACACGCAGATTATCCTGAAATCAGGAAAGGAAATTTCATTGAGGAGAATGCATCCCTGGATTTTTTCAGGTGCCATCAAAGGTGTTTCGGGTGAAGTAAAAGAGGGTGATCTTGTGGATGTGTATTCCAATCACGGCGAATTCCTGGGGACAGGGCATTTTCAGCCGGGTACCATTGCCGTACGAATGCTAAGTTTCACGAAAACAGAACTGAATCTTGATTTCTGGGTTAAAAAGATTGAAGATGCAGTAAGACTCAGGAAGAATGCAGGTCTCGCAGATAATCCCGATACCAGCGTATTCCGGCTTATTAATGCTGAAGGAGATATGTTACCGGGGCTGGTGGTTGATTTTTACAATGGAACGGCAATTTTGCAAATGCATTCGGTTGGGATGTACCTCATTCGCGATACAATTGTTGAGGCCCTCATAAAAGTTCTGGGGAAAAAGCTTGTTTGCATTTACGACAAAAGCGAATCCACATTACCATTCAAAGCGGGAATAGAAGCAAAACCCGGGTATTTATTCGGATCCCCCGAAACCGGAAATATGGTCAGGGAAAATGGTATGCTTTTTTATATCGATTGGGAAGAGGGTCAGAAAACGGGTTTTTTCATTGATCAGCGTGAGAACAGAAAACTCCTGAGTGATTATTCAAAAGGCCGCAGTGTTTTGAATATGTTTTGTTATACCGGGGGATTTTCGGTGTATGCAATGAAGGCCGGAGCCAGCCTTGTTCATTCTGTTGACGCATCCGCCAAAGCAATTGAACTTACCGACAAAAATATTGCAGCGAACTTCGAAAACGATAGCCGGCATGCATCTTTCGCTGAGGATGCTTTTGATTTTTTTAACCGGAAAGGACAGGATTATGATCTGATAATTCTTGATCCACCTGCATTTGCAAAACACCAGAAAGTGCTTGATAACGCACTGCAGGGATACAAAAGGATTAACCGTGAGGCCATTGAGAAAATTTCTCCCGGCGGAATTCTTTTCACGTTCAGTTGCTCTCAGGTGGTGAGTCGCGAGAATTTCAGAAAAAGTGTTTTTGCAGCTGCTGCTGCTTCCGGAAGAAATGTAAGAATACTCCATCAGCTTTCGCAACCAGCCGATCACCCCATAAGCATTTATCATCCTGAAGGTGAGTATTTAAAGGGACTGGTTTTGCAGGTGGATTAGAACCAAAACAGACGGGGCAAACCGACCCTGGATTCCGGGATTTGGAAAGTATGCATTTTTAATTATAAATTTATACTTGCAAATCGTAGCATTATTTTTAAATCAAACACCATGAAACACAAATTAATTATTCTTCTGTTACTTACAGCCTTTTTGACAGGTCTAAGTTCATGTTTTATAAACCTCGGTGAAAGTATATCCGGTAACGGGAATGTGAAAG
>CAYOLQ010000065.1:0-19775 GCA_964404825.1 uncultured Chitinophaga sp. | reverse complement strand
GTTTATTTATAATCCTTTAAAGACTCCATAAGTTTTTTGCGGGTAAAGAAAATCCTGCTTTTTACAGTTCCTATTTTGAGGTCAAGGGTTTCAGCTATCTCCTTGTATTTAAATCCTTCAGTATGCATGCGAAAAGGAATCCTGAATTCATCTTCCAGAGCCTCAATGGCTTTGTTTATTTCTTTGAAGGCATACTCCGAATCAGGTCTTACAAGAGATGATTCCTTTGCATTATTAAGATAGAATAAATCTTTTGTATTGTCAACTGTTGTGTTTTCACGAACCGCCTTACGATAGTTATTAATGAAGGTGTTTTTCATTATCGTATATGCCCAGGCTTTAAGATTAGTGAATTCAACAAATTTATCACGATAGGTGAGAGCTTTCAGGTAGGTTTCCTGAAGAAGGTCTTTGGCTTCTTCACGATTGGATGTAAGGCTCAGAGCAAATCTCTCCAGACTATCCTCCATACTTATCAGTTTGTTATTAAATTCCATTGCTGTCATGGCTGTTATTTTTATTTGTTCTTAATCTAAATTGTTTAACAAATATACAACCTAGTTAAACAAAAATCCAAAACTCTTTTGGTAATTTGAATCGGTTTTAGCTACGAATATAAATAAGGCGAATAATTGATTATCTTTATTTACAGGCTTTTTAAGAGGAGTTGGGTCAGATTTTCCAAATAAGTTTTAAACAAAAAAATAATGTTTAAAACTGTTAAACAAGTGTTAAACAGAATTATTTTCAGGAAAGAAAAGACAAAAGTAATGCATTAATATGAATAGTTATCAAGCTTTTAGAATTAAAAGCCGAGAAGTTTAATTTAGAAGTCATAAACACATAAAAACTATGTAAAATTCCTTGATTAAGGGTTTAATCAGTTTTATCTGCCTTTTTAAGAAATGCGTCGGAATAACCAAGGGATTTTATGCGGTTAAGCTCAATTTCAGCCTGATGCCTGCTGGTATACATTCCAATTGAATATCTGTAATACCCGTCTTTCCCATAACTCACGCGCACATCACCGAGTGATTTAAACCTGTTCTTATCCACTGCTTTGCGAACTGCGCTGAACTGAATGGTATAAACCGGCTGGTCTGCTGATTCAGATGAAACAGTATCATTGGTTTTTTCCGGATATCGGTTTAAGGGATTCACAAAGGCATCCGGAAATTTGGCTGTGAATACATCCTGCAAATCTTTAAGTGCTCCCTCCAGAGTAGGGTAGTATCCGCATATATACCTGTAGTAACCATCACTACCGGTTATTTGCGATACTCCTGAAACGGGTATCCGGTTAATATCAACCGGTTTTTTCATTGCCATAATCTGAATGGTATATGGAGCTTTACTGTCATCTTTTCGATCAGACATGGAAAGTATAAGCTCTTCTTTTTCTTTATGATTGAAAATCCTTGCATCCGGGTAACCATTATCAATGGCCAGATTCAGCAATTCTACGGCTTTTGTACGTTCTCTGATAGCATCCGAAAAGAACAATCTTACTTTATCGGTTTCTGTCAGATTAATCTTTGTGCCCTGCAGATTCTTTGGGACGAACAATGTATCAGCGGTCTGAGCAAACAAAACTGAATACATAAGATCAGCTTTAGGCCGCAGGTGTTCAGGAACATCAATCTGTTCTATTTTAATATATTTGTCGGAGTTGTTGATTAGCTTAATCTCTGCATAACGATTTAGTCTGCGACCTTCAGGATTATCTGAACCATCAGGATTCTGATTCATTGCAATTTGCTGCTGTTCACCGATCCCAAGGGAAATAAAGCGTTCTCTGCTTATCCCTTTTGCAACCAGATAATCAACTATGCTTTGAGCCCTTTTTGCAGATAGTTTAAGGTTATAATCTGCATTACCTTTGGTATCTGCATGTCCTGTAACCTGCACATATATCTGGGGATACGACTGCATTACACGGAAGAGTTTTCCCAATTCTGTTTTTGCAGGTTCCGACAACGAGTAATCATCAAAACCAAAAAGTAAATTTCTAATTACAAGGTACTCTCCGGAACTAACATCATCGGGAGTCATTGATGTTTCCATGTGGATCTCGTTTCTGCTAATACCCTCAACCACCGTTATATTTTCCTTTGTTCCGGTATATCCTTTACCTTCAGTGCTTAGTTCATAGTTTCCGGGCTTCAGATCCACTGTATATTCCCCTGTTTTCGGATTAGGTTTAATGGTAATGATAGAATCACTATTTGTTCCGCCGGTAATTTTCACTGTAAAAGTCTCATCGAGTTCCTGAATATTGTCTTCCAGTTTAATAGTGCCTTTAAGAGCAATGTTATTCAGGGAGGCAATTGTATCAAGGTTTACAAGGTAAATTTTTTGTTTCCCTTCACCTTCATCCATAAAACCGCTGTAAATCGACTGCAGGCCTTTATCGAGTGGGAAATAAAATAGATCATCATCACAGGTACTAACAGGGTAGCCAATATTGGCAGGGTACGACCATTTTCCGTTGGCTAGCTGGCTACTGTAAAACACGTCAAAACCTCCCATGGTAGCGTGTCCCATCGAACTGAAATAGAGCAGTTTCCCATTTTCGCTTATAAATGGAGTTTCTTCACTATATACTGAGTTTATGGGCAGACCAAGGTTAACAGCCGGCCCCCATTCACCTTCGGCATCAATTTCTGATACCCAGATGTCCATAGCTCCAATTCCTTCCGGCCTGTCGCTTGTGAAATACAGCTTTTTACCATCTCCTGAAGCAACAGCATGTGTTTCGCTGTATGGGGTATTTATATTTTTATTTAGTTTTTCAAGCTTGCTCCACTTGCCTTTTTTAAAATGACTTACATAAATATCATAAATTTGTTCAACAGCCATACTGATGTATAAATCTTTGCCGTCTTCAGAAATGGAACATACATTGCTCTGATCATCAACGCCCAGCTGGTCATTTATGGAAACGGGATAAGTCCAGCCTTTGTTTTTCAACTGGGTCATCATTATTGCAGTATAAAAAGGTTTTTTCCTCATGTAAATCATGACGGAATCATCCTTTGCCATAACTGCATTGAAATTGGTAGCATATATATTAACATCCTCACTAAATGGAGTCCTCGTATATGGTAAAGGGTTTTTGATCATTTTCTCAGCAAGTTTGCAGGATTCAATCTGTTTCATTACGAAATCGATTTCAGAAGGGTCCTGCAATTTCATCACATCATGGTATTTTTCATAGTAGATTATGGCTTTATCCAGTTGATTTGTAACATGATAAGCCCTGGCGAGTGCAAAAAGACTTTGGGTAGGGGCATTTCGTTCTTTGTATGAACCTTCACGGTAACCGGGTGAAATCTGTTCTACTGCATTTTCAAGATAGGGTATAGCTTTGGATTTGAGCTCATTTCCACTAAGATAGCAGGCGCCAATCAGAAATTCTAGATTTGCATTGGTAGGGTCTTCCTTCAGAAGTTCACTGTATATGAAACGGGCTTCATTAAATTCACCGATATAAAAGAAATGTTCTCCTTCGAGGAATTGTGATTTAAAAGCTTTTTTATCCTGAGCAAGAGATTGGCCGGTAATGATAAAAGCAGAAAGTAAAGCCAGTATTATACTCCTCATTTTTACTGTATTTGCTCCAAATATACAAAAATGAAGAAGTTTATAACGCAGGATGTGAAAATTATCCTCTTTATGATTTTCAAACAACCAAAAATACTTATGGATAATAGCTAATCTGGTGAAAAAGGGAGAATATGCAATTTTAAATTTTACCTATTAGTTCTGCAAAATTAAAAGCATTTTTAATTCTGGTCACGTTTTCAGGAAATCTGCGACTCATGTTTTCATAATCAAATGATGAGAAAAATATGGTTTGTTTCGGGAATGTGGATGATAAATTTTCCAGGTAAGAATTTATATCGATTCCATTGAAAGAGGAACTGAATGCAGTCAATATGAAATCACAGGGTTTAATCTTTGCAACTGCTGTAAGATCATTAAAAGGGACAGACTGACCCAGATAAACTACTTTTTTTCCGTGTTTTTTTGCCAGATAATAATAGAATAACAAATTTATTTCATGAAGCTCCCCCTCGGGTAGGAACATAATAAAGCTACTAGCTTCGGGGTGATCATTCTCCACAAGTTTATCTATTGATGAAATTAGCTTTTGCCTGATAATGTTTGAAACAAAATGTTCCTGAGCAGGATTAACAACACCGGTTTGCCATAAAACGCCAACCTTTTCAAAAAATGGATAAATGAGATGCAGCACAGTATCTTCAAAACCGCGAAGTTGTATTGATTTTGTAAGTACTTTGGAAAATTTTTTTTCATCAAGTTCAATCATCGATAATACCAGATTGTCTATCTGGTTTTCTGTGTCAGGATGATGTTTTGATAAATCCGATATCTTATCGAAGAGTTCCTCCTCGCCGAGTTCAGCAATCCGGGATATTTTAAAGCCATTTTTATTGAGGAGCGCAACATTTAAAATCCTTTTTAAATCATCATCGTCATAGAACCTTATATTGGTAGTAGTTCGCTTTGGTTCAAGGAGATTATATCGTTTCTCCCAAATGCGAAGCGTATGGGCTTTAATTCCCGTAAGTTTCTCCAGATCTTTTATTGAATAATGCGCCATGTCGGAAATTCTGCAATCAAAGGGGTTACTTTTTATATTGGACCGCATTCATAACAATTGATGTCTGGTTTTGTTTAAATAATTTTACGTTATGTATATGGCACTTTGAAAAAAGTATCATTGTAAATATCAATAAATGAATATGATACAGGTAATGCTTTTTAGTCTGCGATTTTCCGAATCATACTAAGTCCATCGCGCAATGGAAGAATTAACACTTCCACATTCGGATTATCCCTGATTTCATTGTTAAACCGTATCAGTGCCTGAGTAGCAGAGTCGCTAAATTCCTTACTACCGATAACTTTTCCATCCCACAGGGTATTGTCTGCAAGAATAAATCCTCCCATCCTGACTTTTGGGAAAACAAGTCTGAAATACTCGGAATATTGCTCCTTTTCGGCATCAATAAATACCAAATCGATTCCATCATCCAGTTCAGGAATCAGATCGAGAGCATTTCCGGTTAACAATTGTATTTTGTTTGTCAGACCCGCTTCTTCAATAAATTTTTCTGAAACCGTGGCAAATTCATCATTAATTTCTATACTAATGAGACTTCCGCCATTTTTTAATCCTCTGGCAAGACAAATAGCAGAATATCCTGTATACGTGCCAATTTCAAGAACCAGAGATGCGTTTATCATCCGACTGATAAATTCAAGAAATTTACCTTGTACTTGCCCGCTAAGCATCCTCGGGTGAATCACTTTGAGATGAGTATAGCGGTTCAGGGCAGCTAATGTGGGATCTTCAGCTGTGCTATGAGACTCAATATAATCCCATATTTCTTTATTCAGAATTAACTGCTCCATTAACTGTATTTTAAAACTGAGAGGCTTGCCGGATTAAGTATTTCGTTAGCAGTTTCCATGATTTGGGCAGCCGTAACACTTTCAATTTTTTTACGGATTTCTTCGAGTGTATCAATCCGGTTAAATACCAGAAGAGTCTTTCCCATCGATAGCATCAGGGCTTCGTTGTTTTCCGACATAATGGCAACCTGACCCAGAATTTGTTTTTTGGCTTTGCTGAGCTGAAGCGATCCCAGGGGAACCTTTCTAAGTTTTTCAAATTCTTTATAAACCAGCCGGAGACTCTTTTCAAACTTTCCTTTATCGCAGCCAAAATAAACCATAAAAATGCCGGTATCAGAATAGGGAGCATAATGCGATTCAACATCGTATGAATAACCGTTCCTTTCCCTCAGACTCATGTTAAGCCTGCTGTTCATCCCCGGTCCCCCCAGAATATTGGAAAGTAGTAAAAGCCCTATTCTCCGCTCGTCATCAACTTTATATGCAATGTTTCCTACCATGCAATGGTTCTGGAAAGTTTTTTTTTCGAGGGATCTGAACTGCGGGCTGTAACCATTGGGAGGAACCCTTTGTTTAATACGATTTTTTGATGCTATTGATCCAAAATAGTACTTGCAGATATTTACAAGTTTTCCAAAAGGAATATCTCCGACAGAACAAAGAACCATTTCAGAAGTTGAGTAGTTGTTGCGAATAAATCTCAGTATGCTGTTTCTGTCAAATTTCTCAAGGTTTTCAGAAGTGCCCAGGATACTTCGCCCGATCGGAAGGCCATGATAAACCTGTTCTTCAAAATCGTCGAAAATTAATTCTGAAGGACTATCCTGATACGAGGCAATTTCATCAAGAATAACACTTTTTTCCTTGGTTATCTCTTTATCAGGAAATACAGAATTAAAACAAATGTCGAATATCAGCTCAATAGCCCTTTTATAGTCAACTTTAAGGAAAGTAGAATGAATACAGGTCTCTTCTTTGGTGGTATAGGCGTTTATTTCTCCTCCCACATCCTCCAGACGGGATATAATGTGGTAGTTTTTCCGGGTTTTCGTCCCTTTAAATATAACATGTTCAATGAAATGAGCCATACCATGTTCGTTTTCCTCCTCATCGCGTGATCCTGTGAGAACCATAAACCCGAAATGTGCAACCAGTGAGGCTGAAGGCTGATGCACAAGGCGAATGCCATTATCGAACTGGTGTACCTGAAATTTCATGAAAGTGTATTGCCTTCAAAGTTAGTTTTTTTCTTAAACATCCGACCGATTCCGTTTTTCATTTTTCTTATTGAATAAGGATTAGTCCATTGTTTTAGTATGCACTTGGAACCCTTAACTGTAGCGTCTTCCGGAATTCAATGTTGATAAACGCAACATATGTATAGAAAATATACAAAAATTGTAAATAACTATATAACAACAAGATAGAGCTAGTTATTTTGCGAACTGTTTAAATACTCAACACATTATGTGTTTAATAGCTAAACATAATATATTGTAAATAATTGAATAACAGTGGTATACAAGAGTAAAAATACCTTTGGCACTATAGTTGAACAGAAGGTTGCAGCTAATAAATTATTTACAGCCATGAAAAACAAAATTCTTTTAGTAACAAGCGTGTTAATACTGCTTTGTTTAAATCTTAGCAGCAGGGATACAAAAAGCAATAGCTCAATCGGGCAGGATTCACTTCGCATATTGTGCTCCCCTGATTTGTACGATCTTTCAGAGAAATGGGCACTTGAATACAACCGGCTATTTCCGGAAGTTAAATTTTCAGTTCAGAAATTTGCGGGTGCAAAAGCAATAGATATAGGTTCAGAGGCAAACCTGGGCATGGTTTCACAGTCTTATTTTAATCAAGCCGGAAAGGAATCAATGTGGAAGGAAGTGGTTGGTCGCGATGTGTTTGTTCCGGTAATGAATAAAAATAATCCCTTTCTGAAAGAAATTATGTTACAGGGAATTTCTGCAGAGGATTTTGCCATGTTGTTTTCTGCAAAGGAAAATATGAACTGGGGGAAAATTCTGACTACCGCAAGCAGTGCCCCTTTTACATATTACTTTATTGAAAACGAGTCAGTGAAAGCATCGGTGGCCGGATTCATTGGAACGAATCCCGTTGAAGTAAATAGTAAGTCATTCGAAAGCGCTTCATCTATGGTTGCGGCAATTCAGAAAGATCCACTGGCGTTAGGATTTTGCAGGCTGACAGATATTCTTGATTACGAGACACAGGAAATATCTGAGAATCTGAGTTTGGTACCTGTGGATCGGAACAACAACGGTAAACTGGATTCAAACGAAAATATCTACAACGATTTGAACACTTTTACACGGGGGATTTGGATTGGAAAATTTCCAAAAACATTATATAGTAATATTTACACACTTGCAAATTCAAAACCTGTTGATGAAACAGAACAGGCATTTGTAAAATGGCTTCTGACTGAGGGTCAGCAGTATATTATTCCGAATGGTTATGTTGACCTTGCTGTTGCTGAAAGAAAGTCGAAAGTGGAACAACTTATTGCAGGAAATGTTGATTTTCCGGCACCTGCAGGTGATAAGTCTAACCTGCGGCTTATCCTGTTTATCCTGGCAGCATTAGTAGTGTCGGGTTTCGTTCTGGATGCCCTGATACGGTTTCTGCGAAATAAGAAATTCGAAGCAAGTCTTACTAATTCTGCATTTGAATCTTCTTTTTCACAAAGTACAGTAAGTATTCTGAATGGTCTGTTCTTCGATAAATCCCACACATGGGCATACATGGAGAAAGACGGACTTGTAAAAATTGGCATGGATGATTTTCTGCAACATGTGGTAGGTTCAATTACTCAGCTGGAAATGAAAAAGCCCGGAGAAAAAATAAAAAAGGGAGAACCTCTTATTTCATTAATTCAAAAAGGGAAAAAACTTACTATAAATGCCCCGGTTTCAGGAATAATTAAGGAGCAAAACGATGAACTTCTTTACGATTCATCTCTTGTGAATTCTGCACCCTATGGTGAAGGTTGGATGTACCTGATTGAACCCACCAACTGGTCAAAGGAAATCCCATTTCTATTGATGGGTGAAAAATATTCAATCTGGCTGAAGAATGAGTTTTCCAGACTCAAAGATTTTCTGGCAAGCTATGTTAAGCCCAATGCAGAAAGTTATTCTCAAGTAGTTATGCAGGATGGCGGAGAACTCAGAGACAAACTGCTATCCGGGTTGGGTCCGGAAGTGTGGGAAGATTTTCAGTCCAATTTTATTAATACTTCGAAATAATTCAGTCCATTAAAAAAACTGCACCTAAAACTCTATAAATATGAGCATTGATCGCCGAGGTTTCATGAAGACGATTGGCATTGCGGGCTTAACCCTTGCCGTCGGTAAAAATCTTCAGGCAAAACCAAAAGAAGAGAATGAAGTTGAATTCTCCGGTATACTTTATGATTCAACACGTTGTGTTGGTTGTCAGTCATGCGAGGCAGCCTGTGCCGAATCACATGGTCTTCCGGCATCTACCGATGAACTTTTAGCCGGAGTTAACAGGAAAACCGATGAAAAACGGAGAACAGTAATTAACGCCTATTCAACATCAATCGGAGAAGTATACGCAAAAAAACAATGCATGCATTGTAATGAGCCTGCATGCGCTGCAGCCTGTCTGACTCAGGCAATGCATAAAACCAAAGAAGGCGCGGTAATCTGGAGGGGAAATAAATGTATGGGATGCAGGTATTGCATGGTTTCATGTCCATTTGATGTTCCAAAATTCGAATACCATAGTGCAAATCCCAAAATTGAAAAATGCGATATGTGCTACGACAAGCAGATGGAAGGGAAATTGCCGGTTTGTGTTGAAAATTGTCCTGCAGAAGCACTGGTATTTGGTTCGAGACGGGATTTACTGAAAGAAGCACGCAGACGTATTCAGGAGAGTCCGGAGACATATTACGACCATATTTACGGCGAACATGAAGCCGGCGGAACAGGCATTCTGCAACTCTCGCCTGTGCCTTTTGAAGAACTGGGGGTAAATACCAATTTACAAAAATCATCCTATCCCGAACTTTCCAAAGGATTCCTGTATAGCGTACCTTCCATTTTTGTGTTATGGCCGGCAATACTGTTAGGAATTCATGAAGCAACAAAATCAAACAAGAAAAACGAAGAAGACCATGAGTAATATTGAATACTCCGTATCAGGCGAAACAGCAGGACAATCAACCTGGCAGTTTTTACTTAGTGAGCTTAAACCTAAAGGGAAATGGCTTACTCCATTTAATATAATATCATTACCCATAATGCTTTTAGGTTTTATTCTTATAGTAATAAGATTCTGGAAAGGACTGGGTGCAGTTACAAACCTTACACAGGAGGTTCCCTGGGGATTGTGGATTGGCTTTGATGTGGTTACAGGAGTTGCATTTGCCGGGGGAGCCTATGTACTTACTTTCATGGTTTATATTCTGAATATGAAAAACTATCATTCCATAGTCAGAATAACAGTTTTAAACGGATTCCTGGCCTATGTTTTTTATGCAGGTGCCTTACTTTTAGATCTGGGAAGACCATGGAATGTTATAAATCCTATTATCGGCAATAATTTTGGAACCAGTTCGGTATTATTCCTTGTGGCATGGCATTTTCTGCTGTATATGATTGCCCAGCTTATTGAGTTTTCACCGGCAATTGCAGAATGGCTGGGCGCAAAGCGCGCAAGGAAAATTCTCTCAGGGATGACCATTGCAGCTGTAATATTTGGTATTACACTGTCAACCCTTCATCAATCAGGATTGGGAGCACTTTACCTTATGGCAAAGGACAAAATCCATCCACTCTGGTATTCTGAGTTCATACCGGTCATGTTTTTTGTGTCGAGTATCTTTGCAGGTCTTTCCATGGTTATTTTCGAGGGATCCATAAGTCATAAGGTGTTTGCTGAAAAGATTTCCGATAAAGACCATCATGCGCAGAATGGTATTCTGAGAGGATTATCAAAAATATGCGCAGGAGCAATGTTTGCTTATTTTTTCCTGCAACTGCTTGTCTTTATTCACGGACAACACTGGGATCTGATTTTTACTCCAATGGGATACTGGTACCTGCTTGAAATGTTCGGCTTTGTTCTTTTTCCAACGGTTTTGTTTTTCATCGCCTACCGGAAAAATAACGTCCTGTTAATCAGAATTGCTGCCATTGTTACCATGCTTGGAATAATAATGAACCGGTTGAATGTTACCGTCATCGGCTTCCGGTGGGATGCAGCTATCCGGTACATTCCAACCTGGATGGAACTTGCAGTAACTCTTGCTGTAATATTTACCGAAATATGGATTTTCCGGTGGGTAGTGAATCGTCTCCCCGTTTTGCAGGATCCTCCTAAATGGGTAAATGAAGACAAATAATATTAATCTGCTAAGCCGTTTATCCGGAATAGCGTAAAAAATTACCAAAATGGAAGAATTTAGTTATCATAATATTTTTGCAACCAAAGGGGTTGAATATATTGCAATTATTGCTTTTCTGAGCCTGCTGATCCCTTTCTGGATTCTTTTAAACAAGCAAACAAAAATAAAGGATCTGAAAAAGTCAATCGGAATTCTAACCGCGAATGTTTTATCAGTTCCCCAGGGTCTGTTTTTCAGTAAAAACCATACATGGACACACCTCGAAAAATCCGGGAAAGCAAAAGTGGGAATCGATGATTTGTTGCTTCACATAACCGGTGAGGTTAAATTCACCAACCTTAAGAATCCGGGCGATATCATCAGAAAAGGTGAAATACTTGCTGAAATTGACCAGAACGGTAAGTCTTTGACCCTGCTATCGCCCATTTCAGGAGAAATTGTTGTTACAAATGAAAGCATTAATGAGAATCCCGGACTGGTTATGGAAGATCCATATGGTTTAGGATGGATTTATAAAGTTAAACCTGTAAGATGGAAAGCAGAAACAAACACGTACCTGTTAGCTGAAGATGCTACGAAATGGTCAATTAGTGAGGTGGAGAGATTTAAAGACTTTCTGGCGGAATCAGCCAAAAAATATTCACCTGAGCCATCTTTGCTGATATTGCAGGATGGAGGAGAATTGCGGGATAATGCACTTTCCGGTTTGTCTGGGGAAATCTGGAAGGATTTTCAGGAATCTTTTTTGGGTAATCCTTCTTAAAAAATAGTATGTGAACCGGCTTATGTAGCCGGTTTTTTTCTATCTTGCAGGATAGTTGCCTGAACCAAACCAAAATGAATATTTTACTGTTGCCCGGGGAAAATTTAAACAGTGAGGCTATGAATAAATCTAAAACTAAAGCGCGGTGGCCCGAAAAAATGGCCGCGAGCCTGAGGGCTATGTGGGTAAAGGCCGGGATGATTTTTTCTTGATTTTTTTGTTTACTTTTTTCATCAAGGAAAAAAGTAAATGCCTGTCCGGCATGAGGACATTAAAAATATGGTTATTATTTTGTTAAACACTAATGCCCATAATTAGCGCATTTCACATTAAAATAAATTCTTTAGCCAGACAACAATAATAAAATGCAATAAAATGGGCATTCTAACGAATTTAAAATCCGGAAAAATATTGGGAAGCCCATTACTCAAGGGTTATCTGAAATTCCGCTCATCCATTTACAGCCGTGTGGTGTACACCATCACTTTGCTGTCCGTTTTTCTTTTTGTTTCCTTTGGGATTATCTTCCGTTCTGTAAATGAGCAATATCTGAATACAGTTATCCGCCAGAACGGGAATAACATCGGCTCTATGGTTGAAGGGGCGCTTTACTATTCAATGCTCGAGAATGACAAAGGAGCATTGCAGCGGACTCTTGATGTAATTAATACCATGTCGGGTATCGACGATGTTAATATGTACGACAGCCGGGATAGTCTGGTGTATTCATCATTTTCAGCAGATAATTCCAGCCACAGCAATCCAAATTGCATCAGTTGTCACTCCGATATTCAAACAATGTTCCCTCCGGCTGAAAAATCATACCGGATAATTGATGTGGATACCGACTGTAACATGAACCTGAATGATGCCAGTCAGCGTTATCTTATAATAAAATCTCCCATTCTTAATGAGAAATCATGTTATACAGGTGACTGTCATGCACATAATAAAAGTGATGTAATCCTGGGATCCCTCGTGATTAAAATCCCACTCAAAGATCTGGATTCTGCTATTGAAAAATCTTCATCAGAGTTTTTTATAATGGCGATAATTACAACATTTTTGCTGGTATTGTTTTTAATACTTTTCACAAGAAAAAAGATAAAAGGACCGCTGAACGCTATTATCCGCGCGAGTCAGTCTGTTTCAAACGGGGATCTAAGCACCCGGCTAGAAATAAGTCAACCTCAGCTCGACGATATGCGAATGGTTTCCGTTGCATTCAATAACATGCTCGATAATCTCAGCTCTGCTAATATTGAACTTCAGAACTGGTCACAACAGCTTGAATATAAGGTTCAGAAGAAATCGGAAGAATTGCTGGAAGCACAGAATGAACTGATTCATATCGAGAGAATTGCATCCCTTGGAAAATTATCCTCCTCAGTAGCCCACGAAATAAATAATCCGCTTTCGGGAGTATTGACCTATACCAAGCTTGTGCATAAACAACTCAGCAAATCGGATATGGATCCCTCTAAAAAGGAATCAATGCTTCAGAATCTGAAAGTGATTGAAAATGAAACCAAGCGTTGCGGTGAAATTGTAAAAGGACTTCTCGAATTTTCGAAAAAAGATCAGCAAAACTTTGAAAATATTCATCTTCACAAAATTCTTCAGGAAACCTACGATTTGATGTCTCACCAGATGAGAATCGAAAACATCAGTTTTGCCTGTGACTTCAAAGCGCATAACGATCTCATTTACTGCAGTCCCAATCAGATTAAACAGGCATGTGTTGCAATGCTGGTAAATGCTTCAGAGGCAGTTTCTGAGAATGGGGAGGTTTACATAAGAACTTCAAATCCAGACGATTATTCAGTAAGTTTTCAGATTTGCGACAATGGCTCCGGGATATCCCCTGAGGATATTTCCCATATTTTTGAACCTTTCTTCTCGGCAAAGCAGAAAGCAAGCGGAATTGGACTTGGTTTGGCAATTGTACACGGAATCGTTCAGAGTCACAAGGGAAATATAGATGTTACATCCCGTCCGGGTGAGGGAACATGCTTTTCAATACAGATTCCGGTTGTAAAAGAATAAGTTCAGGTATCTTTGAATCGGATCCCGCTACATTAAAGAAAGAAAAATAAAATGACCAGAAAAATTTCCATTTTAATCGTTGACGATGAAGCATCTGTCAGAGATTCTTTGTACAGTTGGTTTCTGGAAGACGGGTACATAGTTGAATGCGCAGAAAATGCCAAGAAAGCATTGTTGCTTATTGAGACAAGAAAATTCGATATTGTTCTTGCCGACATTAAAATGCCCGGGATGGATGGGCTTGAAATGCAGAGAAGGATTAAATCGCTGCATAATGACACAATCGTCATCATTATGACGGCATTTGCCTCTGTTGACACGGCTGTAAGAGCCCTAAAGGACGGTGCATACGACTATATCACCAAACCTTTTGACCCCGACGATTTATCGCATTTAATACGGAACGCTACCAAGCAAATTGCCCTCCAGACGGAAAATGAAGTGCTGAAAGAAAAAGTAACTACCCTTGAAAATGTGGAAGATCTGATAGGTAACAGCTCTGCTATGAAAAAGGTTTTTAAGGAGGTAGAGAGCGTGGCACAGAGTAATTCATCAGTTATTATAACCGGGGAGAGCGGAACCGGTAAGGAGCTGATTGCACGAGCAATACATTCCAATTCGCCCAGAAAATATTTTCCTCTTGTAAGCGTGCATTGCGGCGCACTGACCGAAAGTCTGCTGGAAAGCGAGTTATTCGGTCATGAAAAGGGCGCTTTTACCGGAGCCATGTACAACCGCAAAGGAAGGTTTGAAATGGCCGATGGAGGAACAATCTTCCTGGATGAAATTGCTACGATTTCAGGAAAAATGCAGATTGAACTACTCAGGGTTCTCGAATCAAAAACATTTATCAGGGTAGGGGGAAATAAGGAGATATCCAGCGATTTCAGGGTTATCTGTGCAACAAACAGGGATCTTAAGAAAATGGTGGACATAGGTACCTTCAGGGAAGATTTGTTTTATAGGCTGAATGTGGTTAATATCCTTGTCCCTCCGCTGAGAGAAAGAACTGAAGATATTCCGCTTCTGGTGGATTATTTTATAAGGAAATACTGCAGTTCCATGAGCAGAGATACGATAAAAATTGATAAGACGGCATTAAAACGGCTTGAGGAATTTGAATTCCCGGGAAACGTCAGGGAACTTGAAAATATGATTGAGCGGGCTATTGTAATTGGCAATGGCAAGGAAATTACCGTAAAAGACCTTCCTTTGGGTAAAGAAATCATTACAAGTAGTATTGAAAGTCTCGATGACCTCGAAAATAAACATGTTCTTCAGATTCTGAATAAATACGGATGGAACATTTCAAGGGCAGCGCAAGCATTAAAAATCGACAGGGTAACGCTTTACAGTAAGATCAGGAAATATGGGCTGTCGGAGCCGGGGAAGAAGTGAAAGCGATAGCTCTCATATCATACGGGCATTTCGAAAGGAAATTCCTTGAAAGCATTGCTGATAAGGTGAGTCATGAATACGGGTATCAGGTTAGGATTGAAGAAAGTCATATTGATCTTACGGAATTCTACGATCCCACAAGAAAACAATATGACGGAAACCGGCTGTTAAAAAAAATTGATTTAAAATATGGTTCTCAAGCTCTTAAAACGATTGGCCTTTTCCGTGTTGACCTGTTTATTCCTATTCTGACCTTTATCTACGGGCAGGCATTTTTAAACGGAAAAAC
The DNA here is from genome assembly GCA_964404825.1 of uncultured Chitinophaga sp. Classification (GTDB taxonomy): domain Bacteria; phylum Bacteroidota; class Bacteroidia; order Bacteroidales; genus JACJXF01. Next base: position 4,430 of record CAYOLQ010000065.1, on the reverse strand, counting down.
AGGCATAGCATCCCTTTTCAGACTGAATAATGAAAGATACGGCATGCCAATGGATGATAATCTTCTACTGGAAAGATTTAAAAAGGAAGTGGTACACGAACTGGGTCATACTTTTGGGCTAAAGCACTGCCATATCCCGTCCTGTGTTATGGTTTCGAGCACATATGTTGAGGATATTGATCAGAAAAGTGCAGAGCTATGCAAGAATTGCAGACAGGAAATTGAGAAAAAATAAAAGGTTCCGGAATTACAGATCCCGGAACCTTTTCTTGTAATCCGGAGAGTAACATTTTCCGGATGAGATATATAGAACTTCCTAAACCACTTTGATGCCAAAGAAGGGAAGTACAGTTTTGGCATTCTGTTGATCAATTCTCAGATGAAATTCACCATTTTTAAAAATAAAATACTCATATTTTTGATTTCTGCCGTCGAAACCGGTGTAACGGTAAAGGTTTAGTCCGGATTTGACTTTAATCAGCTCCATCATTGCATAACATTCGATACCGTTAGTTTTACACATCACCGGAAGGTATTCATACGTACGGGAATTGTGGGTATAAGCCACAACATCCCGGTTAGGGATTTTGGTAACAGTTCCTTCAGAATCAATAACTTTAAAATTAAAGAGTCCCATTTTCAGATCCTGACCGAAATACACTTCATTTCCGGTCTTTACGTAACTGAGGTTTTTTTCTCCTACCATTGCATTGGCTACAAAACCAAACAGTATTAAAGCCAAAATAAGAATTGATTTTTTCATGGCATTGGTATTAAGTTAGTTTATTTAAAATGGTTATTTCATGATCTGTGCCAATCGTTGTAATTATATGTAAAATAGATAATTACGCAATATGGTCTTATGATTTGAAACGTAAAGATTTGTTAAAATTGACCGTTTTGAGACAGGTAGTGTACGGATATGGACAGTTTGAAAAACAGCAGATAGGCTGAGGAATTTTCGAATCAATTTTTGTATATTTAAAAATAATTATAATGAACTCCCGGAATACACAATTTGAATCAGGTAATCAGGAATTTTTGACTGGTGATTATAAAGGCACAGAAATAATAATTAAAACACACTAAAAAAATTACATAAAAAGTTTCAGTTTTAACCAATTAAAAAATTAATTATGAGAAGAACAGCATCAGGTTTATTCATCGTTTTGTTAACACTGGCGGCATGTCAGAATCAAACAGAAAAAACAGCTACAAGTGAGAGCTTCGTTCCCGGAGAAACAACGCAAACAACCATTGGCACTCCCAAAGGTAAATATGGTATCAAATCGGGCATTGTTGTGTACAAAACCCAGATGATGGGTATGGACGCCAAACAAACTACCTCATTCGACGATTATGGTCAGAAGGAAATTAATGATATAACTATGGAAATGATGGGCGTGCAGGTTCATTCTGCAACCCTGACCAGGGATGGGTTCATGTACAATCTTGATTTGACAAACAGAATCGGAACAAAGAGTCCTGCAAATCCGATGTACAATGCCAGTATCGATTTTCAGAATCTTACAGAAGAAATGATAACGGAAATGAAGCTGAAAAAAGAAGGTAAAGAAGAATTCTTAGGAAGAACTTGTGATAAAATGAGCATTGATTATGAAAAAATGCGGATGAAGGGGAATTTTTTGGTATATAAAGGTATTGCATTAAAAATGGATGTAATGGTAGGTTCCACTAAAATGTTGCTCGTGGGTGAGTCGTTTGAGGAGAATCCGGCCATTCCCGCAGAGACCTTTGAGGTTCCGGCAGATATTAAGATAAGCGGGAGTTAATTCTGGGAGTTATTATGAAAAGTAAATTTGTAATAAAGGTTATTTTCTTCCTTCTTATAGCAAACAACATACTCGCACAAGCCGACGCGAAGAAATTTTATATTTCCGGGAATGTGAATTGCTCACTCAGAAAATCAGTATATTTTCCTAACTCTACCTTGCCGGCTAGTACAAAAATATCTTTTGGATTTAGTCCGGACTTCGGTTTCTTTTTAAATAAGAATATGATTGTCGGCTTTGGTTTTAGTTTTGAACAATCCAAAACACGTTCGTTTTCACGCATTAACTTACCTTATCAGCCAACAGGATGGAGCGACCTGGGTATCCTGGAAAGAAAACTCGCACCATCAGTCTTTTTTATTTACCAGAGGGAAGCAGGTGAAAGGTTTATTCTGGGTGTAAATAACAGTATACTCTTCGGAATGGAAGGAAATCAAATCGAAGACCTGAATCAAAGTGGATCATCATACAGCGGATCGAAAATGACTTATGGAACAAAATTTCTGCAGGCATCTTTTTCACCTCTGATTCAGTTTATGCTAACAAAAAATCTCGGGATACAATCCAATTTCAACGTCTTTCGTGCCACAGTCAAGGAAGATAATGGTGGCTACACTGCCCCGATTCGTACTACTGAATTTGATTTTAGTCTGAACCCTGAGAACTGGGAGTTCGGACTAGTTTTGTATTTGTAATGAAACTATGGAAGATTGGTGCATGAGAAAACAATTAAGGAATTGTCGGATGTAATTGATTTTTCCTCATTTCCTCAGGGATTATCTTTTGTTATGATAAAAACTGATAGCTGGATTTATAATGAAAAGATTATTATACAATAGTATTAATAGTTATTCTTATTACAGATAATGTAAATCGGACTGAGATAAACAAAAGCCTTATCAAGCTTAAAGAATATATAGCTGAGCTTGAAACTGACGAGAACTAATAAATTTGACAATTATTTTGATTCTCAATACCTTTGACAAAAAACAAAACCATGAGTGGCGCGGAATTAAGAAAAGAGCTTCATAACTATATCGACCAGGCGGATGATACTTTTTTGAAAATGATGCATGCAATGAGTAAAGAATATAAGAAATCCGAAATTGCAGGTTATAATATTGATGGTTCGCCAATTTCATTGAAAGACCTTAAAAATAGGGTTAAAACAGCCTCGAAACGGGTAAAAGATGGTGATTTCACAACTCATGAGGAGGTTGAGAAGGAGATAAGAAATTGGTAAAAGCTAAGAAGCTTCCTAATACGCTGGGACAAAAAAGCAAAAGAAAATCTGGACAATATTTATAATTTTATTGCTAAAGATTCCATAATTAATGCACGACATGTTAAGAAAAGTTTGGTTGAGCTTGCTGGTAGCTTGAACGATTTCCCTGAAAAATATTCCAGAGAAGAATATTTAGCAAATGAACCTGAAAATTTCAGATCGGTTTCAAAATGGAGTTACAAGATTATTTATGAAGTAACTGACGAATGCTTGATAATTGCAGATGTTTTTCACACAAGCCAGCATCCTGCGAAAATAAGAAGTGCAAAAAATAAATAACCATTTTGCTTACCAGAGATAAATTAAACAAGTCAATTAAAAGTCTGCCTGACTCATTTACAATTGATGAATTAATTGGTCATTTGATTCTGATGGAGAAGATCGAGGAAGGATTTAAGCAGTCCGAAGCAGGAAAGGTTGTTTCTAATGAAGATTTAAAAACAATCATTGATATATGGTCAAAAAACAAAGACTGAAATATCAATAGGAGATTTAAAGGAAATTATTGGGTACATTTCCGAAGATTCTTCACGTTATGCGACAATAACGGTAAACAAAATATATATCAGAGTTCAGGTAATCGCTGAAAATCCTTATATAGTTAGGATAGTTCCTGAGTTCAATCAAAAGAAACTGAGGGAAATAATTTCTGACAATTACAGGATTATCTGTAGAATAAAAAGCGGTCTTCAGCTTGACATTCTAAGGGTGTTTCATACAGCCCAGCTATCAAGGAAAAGTAAATTAAAGTAAATCAGGTATCTTTATTTCAATTCATCCAGATAACTTCTGTAATCAAATTGCAAATCCTCATGTAAAAGTGACACTTTCTTGGAAATATCAATTACCTGCCGGAGGTAAAGATTTAGCAAAGCCGGATAACTATGAATAGAAGGAGAAAGTTTTTTCAATTTTGCACAGAAATATATCAAAAGCTCAACCTCCGTTTGTTTCACCTGAGAGTAGCGGATGTACTTCTTCGTGCTGAGTAAAATTCTTCGTATGCTTTTTCGGATATGGAAAGGACTTTTTCGGTTTATTAGCTCAAATTGATTATCGATTTCTTCTTTAACACCCTTAATGTATGACTCTTCATCAAATGCTTCAAACAAAAGGTATGTTAAAAGCTCCTTATTCTCCTTTTTGAATTTCGACAATCGTAAACAAAGTTCCAGAAGTTCCCCCGGGTTGCGCAAATGCAACTCCTGATTCAGAACTTTTATGGATGCGGTTTTCATTTTGTTGTATTATTTATCCCGGGAACGGAGCAATCAAATCTCACAAGAGTGAGGTTTGAGAATAAAGAGAGAGTTGTACTGAACGCAATGATCTTTGCAAAGATAAATATTGCA
>CAYOLQ010000064.1:0-20268 GCA_964404825.1 uncultured Chitinophaga sp. | reverse complement strand
TAGCATCATAGGAAGTTAATTGCTGTCCGGCACCACCTGAAACTACGCAACGGAAGCGGCTCTCATTGTCACCGGTAGAAAGGACTCCCGTAGTATAAGTTGATTCTGTAGCTCCGCTGATGGGCTTCCAGATTTCATCTTTATAGGGTAATACCTCCCATTGATACCCTGTTGCATTGGAAGCGACAACTGAAAATTTTGCTGTTCCTGAAGGACAGACAGAGGCTTTTCCCGGATTCTTGTCAATTGTCAGGACAGGGAAAACCTGTAAAACTGCAGGAGTACTATTGCGTGCTGAGCAATAACCATTGGTTACCATGCAACGATACGTTCCTGCATCAGTAAGTGCAACATATTTAATTGAATATGCAGATGAATTTGCACCGGAAATACTGGTGTATCCTGCTCCCTTGTCAACCTGCCACTGATAGGTTATTCCTGCACCACTTGCAGTTATACTGAATGATGCTGATTGATCAACAACTCTTTCCATGGCCGGTGAACTATAGGAAATTGATGGTGGCGAAACCACTGTAAGAACAGCAGGAAGCGATATTTCCTTTAAACTGATATAGCAACGAATCTGGAAATTGTTGTAAGCCGAATTCAAGGGATAATCTCTTGAAAACTGTAATGTTATTCTTGCTTTTTTTGAACCGGTTATTTCAACACCGGAAGCAGGGTCGGCGTTGTCCGTAAGATTTGTCCAGCCAAATTTCGTAGAGTACACCTGCCATTGATAAGAAGGAAGAAAGGTGTTTGTGACAACTGTAAAGCTAACAACTGCTGATGAACTTTCACATAAAGTTTGGCTCAGCGGCTGGCTCGTTATTGTTGCCCTCAGAATTCCTGTTCCAAAAAGTAGGAAAACGAGGAATAAACCAAAATACCGTAAACTAAGTAAATGTTTCTTCATTTTATTTAAGTTAAGGATTATTCTAATGAATTACGAAAATTACAAAAACTCAGAGCGTAAAGTAAAATTTTTAGTCAAAATTCATTCCTTTCAGTTAATTATATGGAAAGTTTAGATAAACTAACATCGTCCGATAACTATATTTAAGAAATTGATAAACACGTGTTTAATTAGTTTGTACCTTTTAATTTGTATCTAACTTGCAAAAGCAGAATTTGCCGTTTGTCAAAATATTATTATTGTTGGTCCTTATTTATGTCGTTTTCCTCTCCAATGGTTTGTAATTTAATTCTCAATTAGCTTTCGGGTAAGAACAAGCTTCCCGTTTATTTCAAATTTCAGGTAATAAACACCGGGTTTGCAGCCTGACTCAGAAGCTGAGAATCCTGATTCATAAAATCCAGCAGTCTTATGGCCTGTTTCAATCTCCGAAATTAATTGGCCCAGAACATTAAAGATTTTCAGAGACACATCAGAATCAGATTGCAACTGATAGTGTATAGTTGTTTTTCCTTTATATGGATTCGGGAATACCTGAAATGTAGACTCAGCCGGGCTATACAAATTAATTCCGGTACCAAACTGGCGGTTGTCCTCCAGATTACTAAGGGAGTGAACATAGGGTCCCGAACTTGCTTTTTTACCTGTTTCGAGAGTGATGGCAAAAGGAGTTTTTACACCCATCTGATAATAATAAATCTCCCCGGCTTTGGTTGGATCAGTCCAGGTATAAACATCGATTCCCTTTATATATTTAATGGAATCTACTACTTGTGTATTTGTTGCAGTTGTGCCTTTAAAAATATAGAAATAATCATATTGAAATCCAACATAGCGGTTCCACGCGAGAGTTGTATAATCATTAGCTTCACGGGTAATCTGAAGATGCGAAGTACGGTGTACTCTTAAAAGATTGGGCCTGGATTTATTTCCGCACGAATCAACTGCCAGGAGATTATATAGTCTGGGACCCAGATGCGGATTGGTTTCCATATCAATAATCCGGTTTACATTTCCAAAATTTGTGGTATTAACTGAGTCCTTTAGGTCAAGTCCCGATGTAAGAATAAAAGCTTTTGTTCTTTTCATATCGGTTTTCCTGTAAACCACCATGTACCGGTCTTCTTCATTATCATATGTAGCCAGAAGTATACTGTCCTCTTCATATGGATACTGAAACTCTATTTTTTTGGTTTTAAACTGCTGACAACCATACTGATCTGTTACTGTAAGAGTTACAATACGTGTAGTATCGATAATTACGGTTGCTGAGTTCAGAACACTAACCGACCATGAATAGTTAACTATTACTGCAGGCAGATCCACATTAGCCACTAAATTTGCCACTTCACCTTTGCAAAAGTATTCCCTTTCCGGAAGGTTGATCGAAAGGTTAAAATCAGGTGCTTCGGCAATAATTATTGTGTCTGTGGCTTTGTCATCACAATTATTGGAAACTTCAACCCAGTATTTACCTTTACTTGTAATACTTATATAACGGCCCGTATAGCCTGTGCTCCACAGATATCCACTATGAACTCCGGCATCCAGAAGCAAGGCTCCATCCTTACATATTAATGTGTCATTTCCGAGGGAAACAGTGGGAAGGGGATCGCACTGACCTGAAAGCCGGGAAATATTCATGAGTAGAGAAAAAAACAGGATAACTGAAAAAACAGTGGACTTTAACATAATTAGGGAATTAAAGAAATAATATAACCTTTACAAAAACATATTGTTTAGTATAGAGTGTTTTAAAGTATAAAATGTTGCATGAACGTTATAAATTTATTGGATAGTTTATCCGGAGTAAAAGTAATGTAATGGAATAAATTATTATTTTTCTTATAAATAGTATATTTTTGTATTACCTGTAATGTGTTTTACAATGAGGAGATTATTATCACTTTGCCTGATATTATTTGTCATAGCTGCTAAGCCGTATGCTCAGACTGTAGTTATTGACAGCCTGAAAACGATCCTGAATGAATCGGAAGGCAAGGAAAAAATCAATATTTATAGGTCAATTTCAGCCGAATTATATCTGAAAGATCCTATGATGGCTGTTGATAATGCAAATCAGGCTGTAATTTACGCCCGTAATACAGGTGACAATGAACTTATCGGATTGGCATATAAGAATCTTGGTACCCTATATTATGAGAACCTTTCTGAATATCCGAATGCAGAAGAGTCATTTATTTCAGCTCTCTCTTTTTTCGAGAAGTCTGAAAATAATGAGGAAATAGGAAATGTTTTGAATTCACTGGCAAACATCAAAAACATTCAGAACGAGATTGAGAGCTCTGTGGCATATAGCGAGAGGGCCATAAAGATCTCTCAGCAAACAAAGGATCTTAAAACAGAATCAGGGGCTTTTTACAATCTTGGAAATAGTTTCTACCTGCAAAATAACTTTGAAAAAGCTCTGGAATATCATGTAAAATCTCTTGAAATAAGACAAAAACTCGGTGATAATAAATCTATTGCCAGTTCATTAAACAGACTGGGAACTCTCGCGTATTCAAAACAGGACTTTAAACTGGCCGAAGAGTATTATTTACAGGTTCTGGACATCCGGAGGAAGGAGAATGATCCCAGAGGAGCCGGAATAGCATTGTTAAATATGGGGAATGCCAATAATCAGCTGGGCAACATGGATAAAGCTATAGGCTATTATAAAGAGGCTTATGAGATTTTTAAGGGTCTGAATTTTAAGCAGGGAATTGCCTCCACACTGAATGGAATGGGTGTTATTTATGGTCATTGGGAAATGTTGCCCAGTGCTCTTAAAGTGTATATGGAGACGCTTGAAATTAACCAGGAACTGGGCGATCTGAAAGAAGCTGCAAATACCATGACGAATATCGGGATCGTTTATAACAACATGATTACCGACACACTCAAGAAAGTCTATGGTAAGGATTTTCGTGATAGCGTTTACGTGAAAAAGCTCAGACCAAATTATGATGTAGTGGGATCAGCGATCCGTTATCATACCCTCGCACTGGAGAATAGAAAACAAATTAACGACATACGTGGGATAGGTACTTCCCTTGCAAACCTTGGAATAACCTATTCCTATATCGGTGATATTAAAAAAGCACGGCAGTACTTTGAAGAATGGCTTTCCATAGCAGATAATATTCAGGATGATGAGCAGCAGACTGCTATATATATATCGCTGGGTCAGTTATACCGGTACGAAGGACGCTATGATAACGCAATTGATTATTACAACCGGGCCCATGAAAAGGCAATGAAAACAAATATGCGCCTTTACATTCAGAATGTTTCGGAAGAGCTTTCTGAAGTATATGAACTGAAGGGTGATTATAAACAGGCACTTGATAATTATAAAAAATTCAGGGAGGCTAAGGATTCCATTATGACAGAGGAAGGTCAGAAGATGATTAGTGAGATGCAGGTTAAATATGAAACAGATGCAAAAGAGAAGGAAAACCAGCTGCTAAGAAAGGACCAGGTGATCAATGAATCAAGACTAAGACAGCAGCGGTTTGCAATATATACTTTTGTTTTTGTAATCCTTGCCGTTATTGTTTTCATTGTTATGTTGATACGGCAAAACAACCAGAAGAAAAAAGCCAACCTCGAACTCGCAAAAAAGAATTCACTTATCACCGAACAGAAAAAGGAAATTACAGACAGCATTCAGTATGCCAGCCGCATTCAGAACGCTATACTGCCACCGGCTGAGCTGATAGATAAACTCATTCCGGAGCATTTTATTATTTACCGTCCGAGGGATATCGTGAGCGGCGATTATTATTGGATTACGGAAAAGGGCCCGAAAATTTATATTATGGCTGCAGACTGCACCGGACATGGAGTTCCCGGTGCATTTATGAGTATGCTGGGAGTGGCTTTCCTTAACGAAATAGTGAGTAAACACATTGAAATATCTGCAAACCAACTGTTAAATGAACTAAGAAAACAGGTTATAAGCTCATTGCATCAGACAGGTCGTGAAGGTGAAAATCAGGACGGTATGGATGTGGCACTTTATATTATTGACAGAGACGAAATGAATCTCGAATATTCAGGTGCAAATAACTCCTTGTTCATTTTCCGTCAGGAAGAGTTTATTGAACTAAAAGCAGATAAAATGCCTATCGGAATCCATCGTTTGGCCGATACTTCTTTCACAAATTATAAAATCGATATCAGAGAGGATGATATGATTTATGCTTTCTCGGATGGATATCCCGACCAGTTTGGTGGCCCCAGCGGCAAGAAGCTCATGATCAAAAACTTTAAGAAAACCCTGCAGGATATTCATTTCAAACCTCTTTCAGAGCAAAAAGCAGTTCTTGAAAAGACACTTGACGACTGGATGAACGGAACCCACCAGATTGATGATATCCTTGTTATGGGCGTCAGGATCTAGTTTAATCGAGCAATTCAGCCAGCTTAGCCCTTAATTCATCGCTACTCAGATTTTTTGCGATTATAATTCCGTTTTTATCCAGCAAAACGGTATGAGGTATGCTTGCAACTCCATATAATTCAGCAGCTTTGCTGCCCCAGCCTTTCAGATCAGACATGTGATGCCATACCAGGCCGTCGCTCTTAACAGCATCCCTCCATCCTTTTCCATCTGTATCGAACGAAACTCCTACGATATCAAATCCTTTTGCATGAAAATCCTGATAAAGTTTTACCACATTCGGATTCTCTCGGCGGCATGGACCGCACCAGGAAGCCCAGAAATCAACAAGAATAATATTCTGACCGGTATAGTCAGACAATTTCATTTCAGGTCCGTCGATTGAAGGCAGAACTATCTCAGTAAATTTTTTACCAACAGCAACTTTTTCAAGAACGGCTATTTTTTCAACCAAATCAATGGTGTAAACCGAATTTGAAACAGATTTATCAAGGGAGGCAACGATACTTTTTAGTTCATCCAGACTCAGGGTATAAAACATTCCTCTCCTGATAATAAAAGGAGCCACATACGACTTATTATGCTGATTGATAAAGTTCAGGTTGTATTCCTTTTCAGCCTTATCAAGAGCGTCATATTTAATTTCGAGGGCTGAAAGCTGAATGCTATCCTTTGCTTTCTGTGCGGCTTTCCATTCATCCATAATTGACTGTTTTTGAGTATTTATGGACGATAATCCCGAATTATACGAATCAAATTCTTTATGAACCGATGACCCTTCCACTTTTGTGAGAGATGGATCTTCAAAATCCGCAAAAACCTGGATTTCCGAGTTTTCCGTAAATACGGGAATCAATGTATTGGATCCGCTTACCCTTATGTAAAGCATTTCAGGCACATCCTGTCTGCCCCGAAAAACAACGGGAAACACTTTAGCATTCGCTGAATCAATATTGGCTATTATGCCATTTTTTCTTCCGGAAAGATAAATCCATTCGTCTCCGGCATTTTCGGCAGTAAGCGTAATAGTGAAACCCGCAGCTGGCTTGGTTGTCTGAGCCTCAATCTCCGGAGTGAAAGCATTCAGGGTAACTATAAGACTAATGAAAAGAAATAATTTTGTCATGGGATCGGATTTAAATATTCTGTAAAACTGTGATAAATATTTTAGTTGTGCAATTCCGTAATAAGTGTTTGATACAATCTTTTATAAACCGGGTTTTTGAATATCAGGGAATCAAATTTTTGGTACCTAATGTCTTACTCTTTGATTATAAACCCGAATCAGTTCACCGGCTGCAACAAAAGAACTGATGCGGTTTTCAAGGACCTGCTTTTCAAGTGCAGCGGATAAACTCTGAATTTCGGGATTGCTGTAAAACTGTCTTTTAAGTTGCTCATTCAGGGATTCGTACATCCAGTATTTTGACTGTTCGTTCCGTTTTTGGCTGAAATAGGAATTACTGAGACATTTTTCGCAGTACTCTTCAATTATCTGCCAGATTTCCGCAATTCCCTGTTTCTTGTGTGCACTGCAGGTTACCACTTTTGGAATCCATCCGGAAGGAGAAGGGGGAAAGAGGTGCAGAGCATTCTGGTATTCGGCGCGGGCAAGATTTGCTTTTTCGATATTATTTCCATCGGCCTTATTGATGGCAATCATATCGGCCATTTCCATTATTCCTCTTTTGATCCCCTGCAATTCATCGCCTGCACCCGCAAGCATCAGCAGGAGGAAAAAGTCTACCATTGAATGAACCGCTGTCTCTGATTGCCCGACTCCGACTGTTTCAATAAATACAGTATCAAAACCGGCAGCTTCACAAAGTATAATAGATTCTCTTGTTTTCCGGGCAACACCCCCCAGTGATCCACCCGATGGAGATGGGCGTATAAAAGCATTTGGATCTGTAGCTAAGGATTCCATGCGGGTTTTATCGCCCATAATACTTCCTCCCGATCGCTCGCTGCTTGGGTCAATGGCAAGTACAGCAAGATTTTTTCCGCGGGAGGTGAGAAACGTTCCGAAAGTTTCAATAAAACTACTCTTCCCAACGCCAGGAACGCCTGTAATACCAATGCGGACAGATTTTCCGGCATACGGAAGACATTTCTCAATGATGTTCTGAGCTGTTTTCTGATGGGAGTCGAGAGAACTTTCTATAAGTGTAATGGACTGACTAAGTATTGTGCGATTCCCGCTAAGAATCCCCTCAATATAATATTCTGAAGATGGATTTTTCTGACGTGCAGATCGGATTTTGGCAGCAGCTCCCTTGTTAACAGATTCGGGCTGTTCAACACCTTTGGTGACACTGAGTGCGGAATGAGGATTTTTTTCTTTATTCATGGACTGCAAACTAAAACAGGCTGAATCAAAAATACGGAAAATACTTTTGAATCAGCCTGTAAATTTTATTATTCATCCGGATTCCGGAGGATGCAATTCATTCTATTCAACTATCTCGCCTTTTACCCAGAGAATTAGTTTAGGACTATCAGGATCGTTGGTTATAACTGTAATCGTTTTATTCTGTGCACCAATTTTCCCTGCAGAATTGAAGGTGGTCTTTATGGTACCGGTTTTTCCCGGGGGAATCATATCGGCTGATGTTATTACAGCTGTGCAACCGCATGCAGCAGTTACTTTTCTGATGAAAAGATTCGATTTTCCAATATTCGTGAAAGTATATTCGAAAGAAGCCGATTCACCCTGTTTTAGTTTTCCGAAATCGAATGTGTTTTGTGCAAAAGATATTTTGGCTGAATTGGCTTTTTCTGCAGCAGAGATTTTTGTGAAATCCTCCTGTATGTCAGCACTGACAATTAATTTACTGGCATTATCAGTTTTCCCGCTTACAAAAACATCCAAACGGTCAATCAGGAAACCCCAGTCATTTATTTTGGCTGAATTATACGTAATCTGAATAATACCTTTCTGATTAGGGGCAAGGGTTGCGGGACTAACATTAATTGAAAGGTGTGCCGGAACATTTTCAAACTTTACAGTCTGCGGCTGAGCAGAGATGTTAACTACGGCGACTTCTTTCACCTGAATCTGACCTTTATTAACTGAACCGAAACTAAGGTGGTTCATATTCAAACGCACTGCTCCAAATGGAAAACGGTATTCATCCTCAATTGAAAGTGGTTTTGGAGTAACATTCCCTGAGATGGTGAGTTTTACCATTTGTGGTTCTGCATTGGACTGAACCGTAATATATTTTTCAAACCCGCCTGGTCTTCCAAGCGGATTATAAGCAGCGCTTACAAACCCTTTTTGCCCCGGTTTTACAGGTTCCTTAGTCCATTCAGGAGTAGTGCAGCCACAGGATGTACTCACATTCTGAATGATTAAAGCTTCTCCTCCGGTATTGGTAAACTCGAATTTATGAGTTTGAGTACCGGCAGATTCCTGCATATTTCCAAAATTGAAACTGGTCTCATTAAAGGCAATAGTGGCGGATTTAGATTGTGCAATTAATGCATTTGTGAAAACCCATAATATTAAACTTACTGTCAAAACTATCTTTTTCATTTCCTTAAATGTTTATTTAGGATATTGTACTATCAAATTCTGTGCAAAATTGTTACACTTACAAAATTAAAAAAATTAAATCCCTTATACACGTATAAAAACAAAAATGTTTCATCAATTATTTTTGGTTGAAATTACTTTATATTTTATCCGCAGTATTTAATAGTTTTACATCAGGTAAACACAATGCTTTCTAAAATGTTTAGATAAGCACTGCATGATTTTTGTGTTAAAATCTCAGGAATAATTAACTTTATACCGCCGATAGCAAGCTAAAGTGTTGAGAAAAAACAAAATACTATATTATCTTCTTGTTCTGCTCTTCCTTATGATTCCGATGATTTCGACCGCACAGTTCTACAACGGTCATCAGATGAAATTCGGGAAAAACAGGGTCCAGTTCAATACATTTTATTGGAAATATTATCGTTTTGAGAGGTTTGATGTTTATTCCTATGAAGACGGAACCGACCTTTCCCTCTATGTTGCAGGCTATGTTGAGAAGGAAATCGAACGCATCGAGCGTTACTTCGATTACAATTTTGAAAAGCGGTTGATTTTCGTGGTTTATAATAAAATGTCGGATTACAGACAAAGTAATATCGGACAAAGTCTGATCGAAGAAGATAATTCCAATATCGGGGGAGTAACAAGAATAATTCAGAACAAAATATTTGTTTATTTCGAAGGGGATCATCTTAAACTTCAGAAAGAAATTACCCAGACAATTGCCGAGGCACTTATTCAGGAAATGCTTTACGGGAATGATTTTAAGGATAATTTTACCAATTCAACGCTGATTCAGATTCCTGAATGGTACCTGAAAGGATTGGTGTCTTACGTATCCGAATCCTGGAATTTCGATCTTGAAAACAGGGTTAAAGACGGAATCCTTTCTGGCAGATATGAAAAGTTCAACAGGCTTTCAGGCCCTGATGCAGTTATTGCAGGTCACTCGTTCTGGAAATACATTGCCGACACATACGGGCAATCGGTAGTACCTAATATTTTATACCTCACCAGAATCAACAAGAGTGCCAATTCAGGATTTCTTTTTGTACTGGGCTTGCCCATAAAAGACCTTTCTTACGAATGGCTTGGTTATTACATGAGTATTTATGAACCCGGTGAGTACCTCGGCGAGCTGCCTGCTGACGGGAAAATATTTAAGAAAACCAAAAAAGCCAGAGTCTATGATCAGGTCAAACTGAGCCCTGACAGTAAAGCAATTGCATATGTAACCAATGAACTGGGGCAGTTCAGAATTTTCCTTTACAACACTGAAACACAAAAATCCAGGCGTATTGTAAAGAAAGAGCATAAAATAGATCAGATTACGGATTATTCATATCCTGTGCTTGCATGGCATCCTTCGGGAAAAATACTGGCCTTTGTTACCGAGGAAAAGGGAATTCTGCGGATGAATTACTATAATCTGGAGGAGGAAGAATTGACTCAAAGAATTATGTTACTATATGAAAAAATACTCGATTTTTCATATTCTGATGACGGTTTTCGTTTTGTTGTTTCCGGGGTTGTTAACGGACAAACTGATATCTACATTCATAATATTGTGTCGGCCACCAATGAGCAGATTACCAATGATCTGGCAGATGATCTCACTCCAAGGTTTATGAATAAATCCAGGGAGATAATTTTTAGTTCCAACCGGAGTTACGATTCCCTCGAACCCGATGATCCTGAGGATGCTGAAAAGAATATCTCCGATTTTTATTCTGTATTTACCTATAATTATTCGGTCCAGGGTAGTGAACTCAAAAGAATCAGCGAGCGGAACTATTTCAATTATTCTGCACCTTTTGCTTTAAGTAATAATCAATTCTCTTTTTTATCGGATGAATCGGGAATTGTTAACCGCTATACAGCAAAATACGACAGTACAATCAGTTTTATTGACACAACAACTCATTACAGGTATTTCAGCCGGTCATTCCCAATTACCAATTACCGCAGAAATATTATCAGACAGGACTATATTCCCTCATTGAAAAAATACATCGAACTTATTTTCCACGATGGGCGATATAACTTTTATGAGGGGAGTATTGACCCGCAGCTCCCGGAGAGAAAAACAGTTGAAAATACAGTCTACCGCGATAAATACCTGCTTGAAATTCAGGAACAGGATAGTCTGAAAAATATCAGTAAAAGGACTATTCTGATAAAAGATATTATTGATAATAATTTTATTTCGGGGGAGGACACATTCCGGCTCGATTTCACAACTATTGACATTAATAACTATATTTTCGAAAAGGAAAAGCTAAATCTGTATAATGAACGGTTTCGCGAGAGTGGGTTTACAATGGTTATGGATACAGCCATTCCGATTCGAAAGATGTATATCGACTATGAAACCTCCTTTTATCCGGATTATCTTGTAAATAAAGTGGATTTCAGCTTTCTGAATGAATCATACCAGACTTTTACAGGTGGAGCCGTATATTACAACCCCGGCTTTAACATGCTCTTTAAGGTTGGGGCAACCGACCTTTTCGAAGATTACAGGCTAATTGGGGGAGTCAGATTTGCAACCGATTTCGACAGTAACGAATACCTTGTTTCTGTTGAAAACCTTAAAAAAAGAGTTGATCAGCAGTTTATTTTTCACAGGCAGGTTTTTAAAACGGCTACCGATTACTCCCTTCTCAAGATTTTTACGCATGAGATGTTTTATTCGTTAAAATATCCTCTTAGCCAGGTGGCGGCCTTTAAAGGCACTGTATCAGCCAGAAACGACAGGATTGTTTATCTTTCCACCGACCTTCAGAATCTTAATGAGAAGGATGATTTCAGACCCTGGCTGGGAGTAAAGTCTGAATTTATTTTTGATAATACCAGAACCCTTGGTAAAAATCTTTATACCGGTGCCCGGTTTAAACTGTTTGCAGAAGCATATAAACGCATAAATGGTCCTAAATCAGGTTTGTATGTAGTTGGAGCTGACTTCCGTCATTACACAAAAATTCATCGTACCCTTATTCTGGCAAACCGTTTTGCAGCCAGTTCATCTTTTGGAGGAAGCCCGTTGATATATTATCTGGGAAGTGTTGACAACTGGCTTAATTTGTTTGGAAAGGTCGCTACTTTTGATCAATCGGTTCCTATCGATTACACAAAGAACTATGCATATCAGACTCTGGCAACCAATATGAGAGGTTTTACACAGAATATAAGGAACGGGAATAATTTTGCAGTTCTCAATACAGAGCTGCGCTGGCCGGTGTTCCGTTATTTCGCAAATCATCCCATTTCATCAAACTTCTGGAATAATTTTCAGACAATTGGATTTTTCGATTTTGGAACGGCCTGGTCCGGTTTACATCCATGGTCAGGTAAAAATGCATACGACAAGGAGACATATGAAAATGGCCCTGTAACCGTTATTATTGATTCCAACCGCGAACCGCTGGTGGCCGGATACGGATTCGGATTCAGGAGTCAGATTCTTGGTTATTTCGTAAGGGCCGACTGGGCATGGGGGATAGAAAACAGGGTGGTATTACCCAGAATTTTTTACCTTTCTTTAAATCTCGATTTTTAATAATTCAAATAGTAATCCGGAATGTCAGCATCACAAATAATACTTATCGCAATCATTGGTATTTTAGGTGGATTTGCAAGCGGAACCTTTGGAATAGGAGGAGGAATTATCATTGTACCTGCACTGGTTTTTCTCGCTGGTCTTACCCAGCATCAGGCACAGGGAACCAGCCTTGCTATGATGCTTGCTCCCATTGGAATACTTGGTGTCGTTAATTATTATAAAGCCGGATATGTAAATGTCAGATTTGCAGTATTGTTGATGCTGACTTTTCTAATTGGATCCTGGTTCGGGTCAAAATTGGCCATTCATATTGAGGGAAGGATTTTACGGCAGATATTTGGTGTATTAACCGTTCTTATGGGTTTGAAATTAATCTTTGGCAAATAAAATATGGAATTAAACGATCAGATAAAAAAAATTGCAGCTGATATTTATCCGGAAATAGTTACAATACGGCGTCATATCCATGCAAATCCTGAATTGTCTTTTGAGGAGTTTGAAACATCGGCTTATATCTGTGGAATTCTAGATAAGTGGGGAGTCAGTTATAAGCAGGGAATTGCTGGTACCGGTATTGTTGCTGTTATCGAGGGTAATTCAAAAGGCCGTATAATTGCCTTGCGTGCCGATATGGATGCGTTGCCAATAACCGAAAGAAACGAAATACCTTATAAGTCTGTACACGAAGGAAAAATGCATGCCTGTGGTCATGATGTGCATACTTCAGCTCTGCTTGGTGCGATTAGGATTCTTCAGAAACTCAGGGATTCGTGGGATGGTAAGATTAAGTTTGTTTTTCAGCCCGGTGAGGAAAAAATTCCCGGTGGGGCAAGTCTTATGCTTAAAGAAAATGCCCTGGCACCCGATGAACCTGAAATTATAATAGCACAGCACGTGTTCCCTGATATGGAATCCGGCAATGTAGGATTCCGTACCGGACAGTATATGGCTTCCAGCGATGAGATATATATTACCGTAATAGGTAAAGGCGGACACGCAGCTCTTCCCGATAAACTCGTTGATCCGGTTTTAATCTCTGCTCACCTGATTACTGCTCTTCAGCAAATTGTAAGCCGGCACGCAAAACCCGGTGTTCCTACCGTATTATCTTTTGGCAAAGTTGAGGCAGCCGGAGCAGTTAACGTAATCCCCGATAAAGTAAAGATTGAAGGAACATTTCGTACCATGAACGAAGAATGGAGAAAGCGGGCCCATGAGTTAATCAGGAAAATTGCCGGAGAAATAGCAGCAAGTATGGGAGGGGATGCTGAGGTTGAAATAAGAAACGGTTATCCTGTATTATTCAATAATCCTGATGTTACTGCTAAAGCCAGATCATTCGCGGTAGATTTTCTGGGAGCAAATCAGGTTCATGATCTTGATTACCGTATGACTGCAGAAGACTTTGCTTACTTCGCACAAAAATACCCTGCCACTCTATTCCGTCTTGGAACCAGCGATCCCGGAATGCAAAGTTCAGCGCTCCATACCTCAAACTTCAACGTTAATGAAAAATCTATTGAACTCAGTATGGGCCTCCTCGCATTTATGGGAATTTCATTTCTAAAATCAGTTTAATTATTTCAATCCTGAAATGTTGACCGGAGAATACTCTTAATGCTTCAGATTTACATGTTTTTTGATTCAGACAGGGAGGCGACACTATTTAAAATCAATCAAAATAATAGCACTTTTAAAGAAATACACTTTGGAAATCGGTTTAAGACCTTAACTTTGCACCAACTAAAATTTTGGTTAAATAAAAGATAAAAAAATGGCTTACGTAATTAGCAAAGATTGTACTGCTTGCGGTACTTGTATTGATGAGTGTCCTGTTGAAGCAATTTCCGAGGGCAGCATCTATAAAATTGATCCGGAACTCTGCACTGATTGTGGTGCTTGTGCTGATGTATGCCCGGTTGAGGCAATTTCACCCGCTTAACTGTTCCCGATAAAATTTATATTGGCCGCCTGATAGAGCGGCCTTTTTTTTGTCGTTTCCCCAATTCCCTTTTAATATTTTCTTTTTTTAATCAGAAATAAAGCAGGATTTGATTAAAATGTGAGTATTCCAATGGGAGAATCTTGCTTTTTTCTAAACATTATGTTCATATTATTGTCTAATTATAGGTATTTTTGAATCACTTTTTTTACAATTGCAGAAATAAACTAAATCATAAAACATGAAGTACGACGTTTTAATCATCGGTACCGGCCCCGGGGGCTATGTTGCAGCTATCAGAGCCTCTCAGCTTGGACTCAAAGTTGGCGTAATTGAACGTGAGTCACTCGGAGGAATTTGTCTGAACTGGGGTTGTATTCCTACCAAATCCCTATTAAAATCAGCTCAGGTACTCGATTATTTTAAACATTCAGAAGATTATGGTATTAAAGTGGAAGGCACGGTAAAACCCGATTTTTCTGCCGTAATTGCACGCAGCAGGGGAGTTGCCGACGGAATGAGCAAAGGAGTTCAGTTTCTTCTGAAAAAAAATAAGGTTGAAGTTATTTCGGGAACTGGTAAGCTGGTATCCGCAGGTAAGGTTGAGGTTACTTCTGCCGATGGGAAAAAGGAAATCCATGAAGCAAGTCATATAATTCTTGCAACAGGAGCCCGATCCCGCGAACTTCCTAACCTTAAACAGGATGGGAAAAAAATCATCGGATACCGCGAAGCAATGACTTTGCCAAAGCTGCCAGTTTCAATCATTGTTGTTGGTTCCGGAGCTATTGGAAGTGAATTTGCAAGTTTCTATAACAGTATGGGTTCTAAGGTTACCCTGGTTGAGTTTTTGCCAAATGTTGTCCCTATTGAAGATGAGGAGGTTTCAAAACAACTCGAACGTTCGTTTAAGAAGTCAGGGATGACCGTGCTTACCAGTTCCAATGTAAAATCGGTAGACACAAGCGGAAAACTTTGTAAAGTAAAAATTGAAACACCAAAAGGCCTGGAAGAACTTGAGGCTGAAATTGTATTATCAGCAGTGGGTATCGCACCAAATACGGAAAATATCGGACTTGAAGCTCTTGGTATTGAAATGGAAAAAGGGAAAATCAAGGTCGATGCATTTTACAAGACCAATGTTAAAGGTGTTTATGCCATAGGGGATATCGTTCACGGTCCGGCACTTGCACATGTAGCATCGGCAGAAGGAATTGTTTGTGTTGAAAGTATTGCCGGGAAAAAACCCGAACCTATTGACTATAATAACATCCCGGGTTGTACTTATACCAATCCTGAAGTTGCATCTGTAGGGATGACAGAGAAAGCAGCCAAGGAAGCCGGTTATGAAATTAAAGTAGGTAAATTTCCCTATACTGCATCCGGAAAAGCCAGCGCTGCGGGAGCAAAGGACGGTTTTGTTAAATTAATCTTCGATGCAAAATACGGTGAACTTCTGGGAGCCCATTTAATCGGTTTTAACGTTACCGAGATGATTGCAGAGCTGGTTGTGGCAAGAAAGCTTGAAACCACAGGTCATGAGCTGATCAAAGCAATTCATCCGCATCCAACCATGTCGGAAGCAATTATGGAAGCTGCTGCGGCAGCTTATGGCGAGGTGATTCACCTTTAAAGTGAGAACCAGTAATTTATTTTTAACAGAAATAAATTCCCCGGATAAATCTGCCACATCTGGTTCATCGAACTTCTGATATCAGAATCGGCGGGATCGGCAAATCCTGTGCGGTCGTCTGACCAAACCAGATAAGCAAAGGAGCCGGGTCTGAACTCCCATTTCACTACCAGATTTGAACGAAACTGATGAAAACTGAAATCGGGATTATCTATAGGTTCATTATATGGAATGAACCGTTCGTTGTATTTTTCTGCCGTGGAATTAACAACCTGTTTATAATCTGAAAATCTTCCCCTTGAAATAAACGGACTTCCATAATACTGCAGGGAGAATTCAGGTGAAATGCTGTAATCGAGCCTGAATGTTAACCCCAGAGTCTGCTGATCGATTGTGCCTAGAATATATTTATTCTCTGCCCCGTCCTTTAATGTTGTAACATACTGAATCTGGTCGTCATTCTCGCCATAACTTGCTGATAAACCAACTTTTACGGTGGTAAATGGTCTGAGAATGAGTCCGGGGGACAGGGTATAACTGTTTGCGGAATTTTCTCCCCTGTGCATATATTCATAGGAAAATGTGGCAAAGATATTTTTTGAGTAATCGGTCCTGAAATTCCCAAAACTGAAAATGGAATGGGGTATTTTCATCTCATTTCCGCCTCTCAGGATACGGGTATCGAGCGATTTTGAATCCCAGATAAGGTTAAATCCGGCACCCCATTTATTTGTAAATTCCGAGTTAAAAGCCAGATGGCTGCCTGCGCCAAGATATTTACCGGAGAAATTCCAGGTATTAAACACTTCAAGTGCAACAGAATACATCCGGAAAACCGAAACCGGCTGGTTGACAAAGTAGGATATTTCAGATTCATTCTTTATAAGATCAGCCATTTGCATATACCCCAAATCATTGAGTTCCAACCCGGGTGAGTACCAGCTGATTCCCGTAAAATAACGCCACAAACCGGAACCTTTACCAATCTTTACCCTGCCACCGTATCCGCTTAATACGTTTGAACTGGTATCATAGTCAAGATAAGATGCACCCGGTCGCTGGTAATACCGCGCTGAAGATTCCTGAAGGTTACGGATAGCCTCAGTTTCCCCCATCACATAGCTTCCTGCAATCCGGGCATCGATAAAATATTTCTTTTCTTTCCACTGGTGCAAAAGATCAAGTCCTCCTGTATATGCATCTCTGCTGAGAAATTCAAGATGTGGTTCCTTAATCATCCGGTTTGTGGATGTCAGAATCCCTCCAAACATAGTGGTACCGGCATTATAGTCCTTCTGAACCCGTGCAACAGTGTAACTTGTAAGGGGTTCAATAGCTTGCTCGCTTCTGATACCGCTGAGGCCACTCAAAAGTGCGTGTTCCTTTGCTGTAATGCTCTGCAGGAGTCCAACAGATAATCCTTTTGAAGTTTTACCGCTGAGTTTAAGAGCGCTCAGGATGGTAGAACGGGTAGGGGCCTGCACAAACAGACTATCACCAGCTGAGACTGAATAGGATGGGGAATGCCCGATTCTTCTGGAGTAGAAAAGGTTCAGATCATCAAATTCGTATTTGAAAATATTTTTTGCTTCCAGAAAAAATGGGCGTTTTTCCTGATAGAATGTCTCAAATGCCGTTAAATTCATTACCGAGGGATCGGATTCTACCTGTCCAAAATCGGGATTCACAGTCATATCGACAGTAAAATTGCTGGAAATTCCAAGTTTAACATCCAGGCCTGCATTTCCATTCCAGCTTCTTCCGTTTTCTGCGAAGGGATTACCGGTTTCTTTCTTATAGGTCTGAAGTTCTCCAAGAGCATAGGGCATGATTTCCAGCCTTTGTGATTTTTTCAGACCTTTGATCCCTCTGAGTTCCCCGAAATTATAAAGCATTCCGGGACCTGTTGCTGTCTGGTATTCCCAGTCGCTTTCCTCTGCAAGCCTTCCAATCCATCGCCATGCATGCATACCCCAGATTTGCTCTTCAGCATTACTGTAGCGCAGCTGACTTAAAGGAATCTCCATTTCGGATGTCCATGCCGAGTCTCCAATTGAAACCTTCCCTTTCCAGACGGCATTCCATGTTACGTCCCAGTTCATGGGATTGCTAAGTACCAGATCAATTTTTTGTCCGTAAGCAGTGAGGTTGAACTCGAAACCAGTCCGGTGGTCGTGGTAACTGTCGAAATTTATTCCAATCATATCGCCGGAAAGTTCATCCCGGAGGCCGGCATATTTCTGAATTTTATCGGGTTCATTGTCATATGCCCTGAATGCCACATAAATATTTTTATCATCATACAATACTTTAATTTCTGTGGGTAATGTCGGGATTCCACCCTCTGAAGGAACAAATTGAATAAAATCGCCTGCCCACTCGCCCGTTTTCCAGCATTCATCATCGAGTTTACCATCAATAACCGGTTTTTTGGTGCTGAGCCGTACTGTGTTATATACCTTTTTTATCCTTGCGGCTGCGTTCCTGTCCGAAGTATCTTTAACTGAAATAAGTGGAAAGGATTTTGCAGAAATGATGTTGCACGAAATTATAAGGAGAATGGATATGATAATTAATTTCATATAATGCAGTCAGTAGTTTTGGTTATTTGGCGCATAAAGATATTATTTATGCAAATAAAAAGAATAACGCAACCCTTTTAATTAAACTTTCATCTTTTATTAAAATAAATAGGAATGGGTATTTGTCCAGCCTGTTCAATGTTATACTTTTAGATAAAAATTACTGAGAGTTGGCGGACGTACCTGAAAAAATAATTGCTGGCTGCAAAAAAGGCAAAAGCCGGTACCAGGAAGACCTGTACCGATTGCTTGCCCCTAAAATGTATGGGCTTTGTCTGAAGTATGCAAACGACAAAGACGATGCGAAGGATATTATGCAGGATGCATTTATAAAAGTTTTTCAGAAAATTGATCAGTTTGGCGATAAAGGTTCTTTTGAAGGCTGGGTAAGAAGGATAATGATAAACACCGCGCTTGAAAAATACAGAAGTCAGGTGACTATTTATTCGCTCGATGAGCGGATGCCTCTTTCAAGCGAAGGTGTGCAAAGTTCTGTTATTGATGATCTCTCTGCAGAAGATTTGCTGGGGTTAATAAGTCAGCTTACTCCAAAATACCGCATGGTTTTTAATCTGTACGCAATAGAAGGTTATAATCATAAAGAAATAGGAGAAATGCTGGGGATTTCAGAGGGAACATCAAAATCAAACCTGTCGAGAGCCAGAATAATATTGCAGGAAAAAGTAAAGGAACTTTTCATGATCACAAGGGATGCAAAATAAGATGAGAGAGGTACATAACGATATGGACAAGGTTTTCAGGGATAAGCTGGGAGATTTCCAGAAGCAGCCACCTGAAGAAATCTGGAATGGGATCAAAGCCGGGATGGGTAAACCCCGTCGTAAAATACTGATACCACTCTGGCAGGCCGCAGCCGGCATGGCAATTATTATTACAGCAGGTAGTTTATACTATTTTTTAAATCGTCCGGATCAGAGTAATCTTGCTGAGGAGTTCCTGATTGTTCCAAGAAACGTACAAACTCCGGGCGCTGAAAAAAATACATTGCCGGAGGTTCCTCAGAATGAAAAAAGTACTGGCGGGAATCCTGTTTTTGAAAAAGACACTAAAACTCAGCATCCTGAATTGAAAAAGCAGGAGTCATTTTTAGTTACTTCCGACCATCCAAATCCGGTTGTTGCCGGTAATTCCCAAAGAGATTCCATAAATGAGTTTAATTCTGATGAACCTGTATCAGGTAAGGTTTCGTTACGTTTTATGAATGAGGCATTTCTTCAGTCTGCAAACGTGGATAAGATCCCCCGAAACAAAAGGAATAATACTGCCAGCTGGGATATGCTCGCAGCAGATTTGGATTCTGAAGTCGAAGAGGAAATTTCTGATAAACGGCTGTTACTTACAGCACAGGTTTCGCCCACATATTCATACAGGGATATTGGAAACATCGGTAAAGGAGGGGCTTCAGAATACAATGAAACGGGGAGGATTAATTATTCCGGGGGATTGCAATTTGGTTTTGAGACCTCCGAGAGACTCAGTTTACATGCAGGAGTAATGTATGCCCGGCTTGGGTATAACATTAATCAGGTTGGCAGTTTTGAAGCAAACAGGGGCTACCCCGAAACAGATGCCTTAGCAACACCGGAAAGACTAAGTACTGTTTACGTTATAAATAATTCAATCGGTACAATCAGCAACGAACCCAGACAAGGCATATTCT
>CAYOLQ010000063.1:20171-20330 GCA_964404825.1 uncultured Chitinophaga sp. | reverse complement strand
TTACCATCTCAGCCGAGGGTGTATTTATTAACGGAGCGAAAGTTACTGTTGCTGACATTGAAGCCGATAATGGTGTAGTACACGTAATTGACGCAGTACTTATACCGCCAACAGTTACTGTTGTTGATGTTATTGTCAACAGTGCCGATCACAGCACTC
>CAYOLQ010000063.1:0-20071 GCA_964404825.1 uncultured Chitinophaga sp. | reverse complement strand
CAATTCTTACGTATCATGTTGCCGCCGGAAAAGTAATGTCAACCGGTTTATCCAATAATATGAGCATTACCACTCTGAACGGTAAAAAAGCAACTGTTACCATCTCAGCCGAAGGTGTATTTATTAACGGAGCGAAAGTTACTGTTGCTGATATTGCAGCCGATAATGGTGTAGTACATGTAATTGATGCAGTACTTATCCCGCCAACAGTTACTGTTGTTGATGTTATTGTCAACAGTGCCGATCACAGCACTCTTGAGGCAGCTGTTATTGCTGCTGATCTGGCCGGAACTTTATCCGGAACAGGTCCGTTCACCGTTTTTGCCCCAACCAATGCCGCTTTCGCAGCACTGCCTGCAGGAACAGTTGATGCTCTTCTGGCCGACATCCCTGCGCTGACCGCAATTCTTACGTATCATGTTGCCGCCGGAAAAGTAATGTCAACCGGTTTATCCAACAATATGATCATCACCACTCTGAACGGTAAAAAAGCAACTGTTACCATCTCAGCCGAGGGTGTATTTATTAACGGAGCGAAAGTTACTGTTGCTGATATTGTAGCAGATAATGGAGTTGTACACGTTATCGATGCAGTATTGCTTCCTCCCGCAGATGCAGTTTTCCCAATTGATTTTGAAGCAGAAACAGATGCCATCTGGAATGTTTTTGCAAATGGAACCGGCAATCCTTCAGATTTTATGGTTATTGCAAACCCCGATAAATCGGGAATCAACACTTCTGATAATGTACTTAAATTTGTTGTAAATGCTAATGCTGAAACTTACGCCGGAGCTGTTTCAGAATCATACGCACCGGTTGAATTTACAGGATCCAATCACATAATAACTATGATGGTATGGAAGTCGGTTATCAGCCCGGTAGGTTTTAAGCTGGAAGGAAGCACAAACGGAGGTCCCGTTACAGAACTCAAAGTCTCCAATACACTTACAAATCAGTGGGAGATGTTGACTTTCGATTTTAGTGCACTTATCGGATATTCATATAACAAGATTGTATTCTTCCCCGATTTTCCTGCAACAAGAACTGCCGGAACAACAGTTTATCTCGATAATATTGCCTTGAAAGAATCATATACTGTTGTCGACATTATTGTAAACAGTGCCGATCACTCAACCCTCGAAGCCGCGGTTATAGCTGCTGAACTGGCGGATGACTTGTCTGGCGCAGGTCCTTTCACAGTATTTGCTCCAACCAATGCAGCTTTTGAAGCTCTTCCGGCAGGAACTGTAGATGCATTGCTTGCGGATCCCACCGGAGACCTTGCAGGAATTCTTCTTTACCATGTTGCAGCAGGAAAAGTACTTTCGTCACAATTATCAGACGGACAGATAATTACTACTCTTCAGGGTGCAAAAGTAAATGTTTCGATTACTACTGAGGGTGTATTTATAAACGGAGCCAAAGTAACTGTTGCAGATATCGTGGCAGACAATGGTGTAGTTCACGTTATTGATGCGGTAATTCTTCCACCAACAGGAATCCGGAACACTATCAGTAAAGAAAACCTGCTTACAGTTTATCCTAATCCTTCAACAGATTTTATTCAGATTTCCGGTTTGAAAACTGCTAAAGAAGGTCAGCTCAGAATCATTAATTCAAATGGATCTGTTATGGTAAACCGCTATATGACTAACGTTTCCGAATCAATAGATGTAAGTTCACTTGGCAAAGGGATGTATTTCCTGATGCTGGATGCCCCCGAAGGCCGATTCTCAGGAAAATTCCTTGTAAAATAAAATTTCCCAGTTTTTTAGTGAGAAAGGGATGCACGGTTTCGGCATCCCTTTTTTACTTTAATTTTTTATTTTGTCTTTTTATCTGATAAAAGAAGATATGGATTGAAATAATTAATCGTAAATTTCACAATATTGCACTTCATGCACCGAATCTGCAAAAATGCAGAAGGTGAATCTCTTCACCGATAAAATCATTTATTCACTCATCCTTAAAAATATGTTCATCAAACTTTACGCAATCGCACTTCCGGTATTCTTTGCCATCGATATGGTATGGCTCGGTCTGGTTGCAAAAAACTTTTACCGTCAGCAAATCGGCTTTCTGATGAAACCTGAAATTAACTGGACAGCAGCAATTATTTTTTATCTGCTTTTTATAGCGGGACTGGTAACATTTGTTATATCACCTGCTTTCCTGAAGCAATCATGGCTTCATGCTCTTTTAGCCGGTGCATTCTTTGGATTGGTTACCTACGCCACCTATGATTTAACAAACCTGGCAACTACCAGAGACTGGCCCATTCTGGTTACAATTGTTGATTTAGTCTGGGGATCAGTACTTGCAGCCTCTGTTTCGTTGATTACTTATTTTATTGCGATAAGGGTTTTATGATTGAGTCTGTATTGGGTTATTTTTTTCGATGACTCATTAAAGCTTGATCCCTGTTCCAAATTAATTGTGAAAAATGAAAATCCTCCTTACCGGAGCCACTGGATACATAGCTCAGCGTTTGCTCCCCGCGCTGCTTGAAAACGGTCATGAAGTGGTATGTTGTGTGCGCGATAAATCCCGGTTCAGCATGGAGAAATATGCTAATGAAAAAGTATCCTTAGCAGAAGTGAATTTTTTGGAAACAGAAACGCTACAGAATATCCCGGTGGATATCGATGCAGCCTATTACCTTATCCACTCTATGGCGGTTACCAAAGGCGATTTCGAAGATATGGAAACTGTATCGGCCCGGAATTTCAAAGAAAGGATTGAGCAAACACAAGCGAAGCAGGTAGTGTATCTGAGTGGTATCGTTAATGAAGAGAAACTTTCCAAACACCTGCTTTCTCGGAAAAATGTTGAGGATATTCTTTCTTCTGGATCCTTCGCCCTAACTACTCTCAGGGCAGGTATCATTGTGGGTTCCGGAAGTGCATCCTTTGAGATAATCCGCGACCTGGTAGAAAAATTGCCTGTAATGATCACTCCCCGCTGGCTCGATACCAAAGCTCAGCCCATTGCCATCCGGAATGTGATCGAATACCTGGTAGGCGTTCTGATGAATCATCAGACATTTAACAAAAGTTTCGATATCGGCGGTCCCGATGTTCTTACCTACAAGCAGATGCTGCTGAAGTTTGCCGCAGTCAGGGGACTGAAACGAAAAATATGGGTGGTACCGGTAATGACTCCAAAATTATCCTCCTATTGGCTTTATTTTGTTACCTCCACCTCATACGCTCTGGCCACTAATCTCGTCAACAGCATGAAGGTCGAAGTTATTTGCAGGGAAAATATGCTTCAGGAATTATTGGGAATAAACCTTATCCCATATGAAAGCGCAATCAAATCGGCTTTTGACAAAATCGAGCAGAACCAGGTTGTGTCGAGCTGGAAAGATGCTCTTACCAGTAAAACCCTCGATCAGGGTATTTCCCATTATATTGAGGTTCCTACTTTTGGCTGTTTTAAGGATGTGCGCATCCGAAAAATGCAAAATTCTGACCGCGCCCTTGATAAAGTATGGGCCATCGGAGGAAATACCGGCTGGTATTATTCCAATTGGCTATGGGTGTTAAGGGGTTTTGTGGATAAGCTTTTCGGGGGAGTTGGACTACGGCGCGGCAGAAAGCATCCGACCGAAATATACAGCGGGGAAACTCTTGACTTCTGGAGAGTTCTTCTGGCCAGCAGAATGCAGAAACGATTGCTCCTCTATGCCGAAATGAAGGTCCCGGGCGAAGCATGGCTGGAGTTTCGTGTTAAAAACGACACACTTATTCAGGAAGCGACCTTCCGGCCCAAAGGTCTTGCAGGAAGACTATACTGGTATCTTTCTCTTCCATTACATTTTTTTATTTTTCGGGGGATGATTAATAAGATTGTAAAATAATTTTCCGGAGAAATCATCCTCTATTGAAAACAAATTGCTTCCTGAATATGGATTTATGAAATGTATTTCATAAATTTCATACTTGTTCCTTTAAATGCCAGCTTATGGTGCAAAATCAGTCCCTGTCAGAATCGCCCGAAACGATTAGGAATATTGATGTTTCTGCCTTCCATATCGGAATCGACATCGGTTCAATATCTCTGAACCTTGTAATCCTGAATCATAAACAGGACGTCATAGAAAACCATTATATCTATTCACAGGGCCGGCCTTTCGAGGTTCTCAAAGATACCCTTACAGCGATTTTTAACCGCCATCCTCTGAATAATCTTGGAAGAATTGCATATACAGGCACAGGTGGCAAGCTGGCCGCCGAACTTACCGGGGGGATATTTGTAAATGAAATAATCGCCCAGTCCACTTCTGTTTCGAAAATGTATCCAACTGTAAAAACCATAATTGAAATGGGTGGAGAGGACTCAAAACTGATTTTTATGGATCAGAAAAACGGGTCAGACAGCTCTTCTCTGTCAGATTTCTCACTCAACAATCTCTGCGCGGCAGGAACCGGATCTTTTCTCGATCAGCAGGCAAAACGTATCGGGGTTTCCATCGAAAATGAATTCGGGGAGCTGGCTATGAAGTCTGAAAAACCTCCCAGGATCGCAGGGAGATGCAGCGTATTCGCAAAAAGTGACATGATCCACCTTCAGCAGATTGCTACACCGGTATCCGACATCGTGGCTGGATTATGCTTTGCTGTCGCCAGAAACCTTA
The DNA here is from genome assembly GCA_964404825.1 of uncultured Chitinophaga sp. Classification (GTDB taxonomy): domain Bacteria; phylum Bacteroidota; class Bacteroidia; order Bacteroidales; genus JACJXF01. The sequence goes on along the minus strand of CAYOLQ010000063.1, from coordinate 15,432 downwards.
AAAGTTCACTGGCCCGGGGCAAACAGATTCATCCTCCCGTATTGTTCAATGGCGGAGTCGCTGCTAATCAGGGAATGGTCAGGGCGTTCCGTGAAGTACTCGGTCTGGTTGACGGAGATCTGATGGTCTCTGAATATCACGCTTCAATGGGGGCCATTGGTGCGATAAGGTACACTCTTGATAACGGCCTGGACTATAAACCATTTTCAGGAACCGATAAGCTTAACCTGTACCTTGAATCAGACCGGAGAGACAAATTCTGCCTCGACAAACTACTTGAATCCAAAGCGGAATTAAATAAGGAGGTGCATCAAATCCCCCGGAATAATAAAAAAACGGATGTTTACCTTGGTGTTGACGTTGGATCTCTTAGTACCAATGTTGTATTGATTGATAGGGAAAACCGAATAGTAGCCAGACGGTACCTCCCCACTGCAAGTAAACCCCTGGAAGCCATACAGAAAGGCATCAGTGAGATATATGAGGAGATTGGTGAATGGGTTATTGTAAAAGCTGCGGGCACTACCGGCTCGGGCAGATACCTGACAGGTGATTTTATTGGTGCGGATGTAATACGAAACGAAATTACCGCACAGGCTACTGCTGCTATTGCTTTTGATCCCACAGTGGATACAATCTTTGAAATCGGGGGACAGGACTCAAAATTTATTAGAATACAAAATGGCGTTGTAGTTGATTTTGAAATGAATAAGGTCTGCGCAGCAGGAACAGGATCATTTCTTGAAGAACAGGCTGAAAAACTGGGTATAAATATTGTACATGAGTTCGGTTCCATGGCCCTCTCATCTTCCTGTCCCTCTAAACTTGGAGAAAGGTGCACGGTATTTATGGAATCGGACCTGAATTCCCACTCTCAGAAAGGAGATTCGAAGGAAAACCTTGTTGCCGGGCTCGCTTATTCCATCGTTCATAATTACCTGAACAGGGTGGTGGGAAACAAACCGGTTGGGAATAAAATTTTTTTCCAGGGAGGGGTAACAAACAACAAATCGGTTGTAGCTGCTTTTGAAAAAGTCACTGGCAAGTCCATTATCGTTCCGCCTCATTTCGACGTTACCGGTGCTATCGGCGCTGCAATGCTTGCAAGGGATTCCATGGTTAACGGACAGGCAACACGTTTCAAGGGATTTGATGTCAGGAACCAGAACTACACAACCGACAATTTCGAATGCAATCGATGTAATAACCATTGCGAAATAAGAAGAATAAGGATTGAAGGCGAGAAAAAACCACTTTATTACGGAGGCAGGTGCGATTTTTATGAGGTGGCTGACAGGAGAGGGAAAGGACGTGACATTCCGAATTATTTTACTGAAAGACTTGAGCTTTTAATGGGGGATTACCATCCGGACAAATACACCGATCGTCCTACAGTTGGTATTCCCAGAGGATTAATGGCTTATTACCAGCAGTTCCCCTTATGGAAAACGTTTTTTGAAAGTCTTGGCTACCGTGTGATTGTTTCAGATGAAACCAATAAATCAATAATTACCCGCTCCATGGAGAGCATGGTTGCTGAAACCTGTTACCCTGTTGAGGTGATTCACGGGCATATTCTCGACCTTTTTGAAAAGGGAGCAGATTATATTTTTGCACCTTTTATTATCAACAATAAGGCTGATGAGTCGAATCCGACTGCAAACTGCAATTGTCCCTGGGTTCAGACTTACTCCTTTATGGCAAAGGCAGCGTTTCACAACCGGAAAGATATTACGGACAAAATCCTTACCCCGGTTTTGCATTTTCGCTACAGGGGAGTTGTAAAAAACCAGCTTGCTGAATTTACCGGAAAAAGTCTGGGAATATCCCGGACAAAATGCATGAAAGCCTTAAATCTTGCCGAGATAGCCCAGGAAAATTTCGAAAGAGCAATTGCAGAGCGCGGTGCGGAAGTGCTGAATAACCTGCCTTCCGATAAGCAGGCACTTATCCTGATTGGCAGGCCCTACAATTCCTTCGATCCTGCCCTTAATCTGAATCTTGTGGAGAAACTAATTAACCAGGATGTAATCCCGATCCCTATGGATTTTCTCCCACTGCGTAAGCAAGTGATTTTTGACGATTATAAGAATATGTACTGGCCAAATGGTCAGAAAATGCTTGCCGCTGCGCGGATTATAGCCGATGACAAGAGACTTTTTGGAGTGTATCTTGGCAATTTCCGTTGCGGGCCCGATTCATTTCTTCATCACTTTGTGCAAAAAGAAATGAAAGGGAAGCCTTATCTTCAGCTGGAGGTCGATGAGCACAGTGCCGATGCCGGAATGATAACCCGTTGTGAAGCCTTCCTCGACAGCCTCAAAGGATATAAAAAACAAGAACCCTCACCCTCAGCCTTACCCTCAGCTTCACCCTCAGTCTCAATCCCCTCCTCCGATAAGATTCTGTATTTCCCCTACATGAACGACGCAGCCCACGCTGCTTCAGCTGCATGCCGCGCCTGCGGGCTCGATTCGGCTGTGCTTCCCTTGCAGACAGCACAAGACATAGAGCTTGCAAGGAAGTATACAACCGGTACAGAATGTTTCCCGATGATTGCCACTACCGGAAGTTTTGTGAGAAAACTCCTCGAACCCGGCCTGGATGCCTCCAGAGTAAGCTTTTTCATGCCTGACCATAATGGTCCCTGCCGGTTTGGGGAATACAATAAACTTCAGAAGCAGATTTTTGAAAGAGTCGGATTTCCGGAGGCAGAAATTATATCTCCCAGCAACGATACCTCTTATGCCGAAATGCCAATCAGGAACCGTGTGAAATTCCGATACCTCACATGGAAAGGATTTGTAGCTATCGATCTCCTGAGAAAGATGCTTCAGGAAAAACGGCCCTATGAGCGCGTAAAAGGTAGAACCAATGTTGTTTACAGGAAATATTTACACGAGCTGACGCTTGATGTTGAAAAAGGTGCGAAAAACCTTACCGATATCCTTGAGAATGCTGCAGACGATTTTGATGCCATTGAAAAAATTGATGGACCCAGGAAACCCGTGATTGCCGTTGTCGGTGAGATTTTCATGCGCGATAATCCTTATTGCTCTGCACGCCTGGTTGAAAGACTGGAAGACCTGGGGGCTGAAACACTGATCACACCTTTTTCCGAATGGCTTATGTATTCTACTTACCGCTACATGAGAGACAGCAAATGGAAAAGAGATATCCGCGGGATGTTTAAGGCACAGCTTCAGCAGGTGTCACAGAATTTTAGCGCTGCAATGATAGAAAGAAAAGTAAAGAACCGCATTGACAAAGATAGCCGGGTTCATCTGCATGATGTTCTGGAAGCATGCAGTCCTTATATTCACAAGCATTACGATGGCGATCCTCCAATGTCGCTCGGAAATGCAGCCGTTCTGGCTAAGTCTAAAATCTCAGGTGTTGCAAATATCCTTCCCTTTACATGCATGCCGGGAACACTGATCGCCTCGCTTTCAGAGGTTTTCAGGAAAGAGCATAAACATATCCCCTGGGTAAATATTGCTTATGATGGCCAGGAAGACAGTGCCCTCGATACCAGGCTTCAGGCTTTTATGCATCAGGCTAAAGTTTTTGCGAAAAGCCGGGAGAAAAATCCGGTATACGCAGATTCATAGCATAATGAAACCATTTAAAGTTGAGAATCATAATTGACTGATTTTTGGTCTGAAATCATAAACACATGATAAGTAGTGTTATGTGAAAATTAAAGACTATCTTTGTCAACCTCCGGTTTATTCCTGTTCCTACCCTCCAAACTCACATTCACAAAAAAAACGCTCACACTCAAAACTCACACTCACACTCTCATTTCTCATGCCCTTTAAATCATTAAACATTATCGATCCGATTTTAAAAGCCCTCAGTGAAGAAGGGTATACCATTCCAACACCTATTCAGGTTCAGGCAATACCTCTGATTCTTCAGGGAAACGATCTTCTCGGATGTGCTCAGACAGGAACCGGTAAAACAGCTGCATTCGCAATACCTATTCTTCAGCTGTTAAGCTCAGATAAGAACTTTTACAAGAAGAAAAGGATCAGGAGCCTTATTGTTACTCCTACCCGTGAACTCGCCATTCAGATTGACGAAAGCTTTAAGGCCTACGGTCGTCATACAGGTCTTACAAGTACGGTTATTTTCGGGGGAGTAAATCAGAATCCGCAGACTTCTATCCTACGCGGAGGAGTTGACATTCTTATAGCCACTCCGGGACGGCTCCTCGACCTTATTAATCAGGGTCATCTGAGCCTGCGCGATGTAGGAATACTTGTACTCGATGAAGCTGATCGTATGCTCGATATGGGATTTATTCATGATGTAAGAAAGATTTTGTCGTTGATCCCCAAAAAAAGACAAACTCTGTTTTTTTCAGCCACAATGCCTCCTGAAATTGTGAAACTATCTTCTACCATACTGAGTAATCCTTCAAAAGTTTCGGTTACACCGGTCTCATCAACAGTCGACATTGTCAGGCAATTTGTTTATTTTGTTGATAAAGGCAACAAAAATGCCCTATTAGTCGATGTTTTAAAAGATCCCTCTATAAAAACAGCACTTGTATTCACCCGTACAAAACATGGTGCGGATAAACTTGTAAAAGTTCTGCAGAAACAGAATATCAAGGCTGAAGCAATACATGGAAACAAAGCCCAGAACGCTCGTCAGCGGGCGCTGACAAATTTTAAGGCTCAAACGACCAGAATTCTTGTTGCAACTGATATCGCCGCAAGGGGCATTGACGTCGATGATCTTGAGTTTGTAATTAATTACGAAATTTCAAATATCCCCGAAACCTATGTTCACCGCATCGGAAGAACCGGCAGGGCTGGAGCCGGTGGGACTGCAATTGCATTTTGTGACGCCGAAGAAAAAGAATACCTCCGTGATATAGAGAAACTTATTTCCAAAAAACTTGTAGTTATTTCCGATCATCCTTACCCCTTAATGGACCATAACCCGGTTAAAGCTCCTAAACAACAGGGAAGAGGAAGGGGAGTAACCGGTCACTCCAGACCCAAACCTCCTGTTAGATACTCCAGATCAAGATAGCAGCAAATCGCAGGCTCCTGATTTACCTTCATAGCCATGCTTAACAAATCATCCGGAGTGTCTGCATTATGAGAATTTAGGATTTCATGTAATCTTTCTCTTTTCCCGTAAATATCTGCAGTAATTCCAAACACAGAAATTGTTGCACCCGAAATACCATCGATATCTTTACCTACCTGAAGGCTTTTGTTGCCATCATATCCTTCAAATTGCTTCAGCCAGCCTTTTGATGTTATTTCCTGCCCGTGGGTTGCCTGGTAATTGTAAACTCTTACTTGTCTGACAGTTATGTCGGAATCGAAAAGAATAAAATAGTCGAAATACTCGTGTTCGCCTGTGCCTGAATTTTCAGGATTTGCTGAACAGCCACCGGTTCTGCAACTGTTAACTCTGCCAACATAAACAAAGCTTATCGGACTATAACCGGTTTTATATTCAACAGAATAGTATTTTCCGGGGATTTTGTTTTCATCCGGGTTATTGCCATCAATTTGAATTTCAAGTAACCGGGGTTCCGTTACGTTGCCTGATTTTAGCAGCTCTGTGAAAAGCGATTTTGGATGAAATACAATACTGTCCTGCTCCGGAACTCCTCCAAAATTCAAAATAAATGCACAGAATATCAATAGTTTAACCATGGTTTTTGTTAAAAATTAATAGCAATTCCCGCATTTAGTGTGCTGGCATATTCCGATTCATTTCCGGATTTTATTAACTGGAGATCTGTTTTTAAAACGGCTCCGGAGGCTAATTTCCAGCTTAGGCCGGTTGTAACAATATTCTTATTAAAGGATTCGTTTTTAATCAGATCCCCTGAAACGCTCAGATGTGTATCGTAAAACTCATAGCGCAGAAAGGGTATCAGTTCGGTTTTTATGTTTTCGAGGGATCGAAAAATATTGTATCCTGCCTCTACATAGTATCCTGCCATTGAACTGCCCAGATTGTTTTTAACTGCGGCCTGGACTGTGAACGCATTATACTGTTCGGTATTTGAAATGGAGGTATAATAAAGTTGAAATTTACATTGAAGACCCCCGCTGGTATAACGACCATCAAATCCGAGCATGGAAATACCCACAACGGAAGAATCGGCTGAAGAAAGTGCAGAATTATCATTTTTGTCAATCCCGTCGAAAAGAATACTCTGAGAATTTCCCATGTAAGCCGACAAGCCAATATTCAATCCCCTGATACCAAAATATTCAATCCGCGATGTAAAATCAGGTGAACTGATATACGATTCCGCACCTTTCTGTCGGCCTCCCCTGAGACCGTCTTTTCCATTAAGTGCGGCTTTCCCGTCGTAACCGTTAAATCCATTTACAAGATACAACTGATATTTCACTGAAGCAGGGAGAATTGTTCCCGCAAATCCAAAACCAATTTCCCGCCAGGTGGTGGGAGCAATTTTCTGGTCAATCACTGGTCGCTCAACCCCGTTGAAAGTTGTTGGTTCATGATATTCATTGATAATTCCCATGGGGATAAGCATCAAACCAGCCCTGAATTGAATGAAATTATTAATTTTATACTGAAGAAAAGCCTGTTCTATATATACTTCACTCACATGTTCAAATTCAATTTCAGAGATAAACCGGGTCTTTGAATTAAAATTATATCCAAGCAGCATTACCATCCGGTGAACGTCCAGTTCCCCATTGCTCCTCACAGATGAACGTAAAGGCTGGTTATAATGAACCTCTCCGTATCCGCCAATGGTGAGTCGTCCGTCAGTTTCCAAAAGTTTTTCCGCAGCATTTTTATAGTTCGCTGCAGAGCTGTCGGAAACCTGCGCCTGCATTGTTGATCCACAGATAAGAATCGTTGCTGCAACAATATGTCGTATTATCATTATTTATTTAGAATTGATTTAAATAAAGTGTAAATCTAGAGTATCGGGATATATAGTTTATCCCTAAATGTTGTGATTTTTAATGTCTGGCATTTAATACAAATAAATGCCCAAATACTACATTGCATTTCACATTTGATTTCTTTAGGTTTGGTTCATTAATTATCAGAATCCTCAATTTCTGAATCTAACTTAAAATACTCCCATCAGATGAAAAACCTATTTCTTGCTATCTTTTTACTTGCCGGCAGCCTGGCTTATTCTCAGGTTAATCCGGGAAAGCTTCTTACAGAAAACACTACTGATCCATTGGGGCTTGATGTTTCAAATCCCCGTTTCACATGGCAGCTGATTACCGAGAACAAGAATGTAACCCAGTCAGCTTACGAGCTAATTGTAAAATCAGGCAAAGCGACCGTATGGAAAACAGGAAAGGTAGAATCGTCGCAATCGGTTCATATCCAATATGCCGGCCCGGAATTACTATCGGAAAAGAAGTATTCATGGCAGGTTCGGATTTGGGATAATGCAGGAAAAGCATCTGCCTGGAGTCAGCCTGCAACCTTCCAAATGGCGTTTCTGAAGTCGGCAGACTGGAAAGCAAAATGGATTGAGCCGGGGTATACCGAAGATACCATCATGCGTCCATGCCCGCTTTTGAGAAAGGCATTTACCACATCAGGAAAAATCGTTTCTGCTACTGCCTATATCACTTCCCATGGGATGTATGAGGCCATGATAAACGGTAAGAGGGTGGGGGATTCGTACCTTACACCTGGCTGGACCGCTTATAATAAACGACTTCAGTATCAGGTATATGATGTTACTTCACTGATTTCTACCGGTAAGAATGCTGTTGGGGTAATGCTGGGCAGCGGCTGGTACCGGGGAACCATCGGTTATAAGAATAATATTAATTATTACGGAAAGGATATTGCACTTCTTTGCCAGATTAACATACGTTATGCTGATGGCACAACCGAAACAATTAATAGTGATGAATCGTGGAAATCATCTACAGGTGAAGTTATTTATTCCGAAATATATAACGGAGAGACGGTTGATGCAAGGCTTGAAAAGAAAGGCTGGACAACCCCGGAATTCAATGATGCCGGTTGGAGTGGGGTTAAGGTATCCGCATATCCATTGGATCTGCTGATTGCTACACGCAATGAGCAGGTTAAGAAGCAGGAGGTTTTTGTTCCGGTAAAAATATTCACAACTCCTGCGGGTGAAAAGGTAATCGATTTTGGCCAGAATCTGGTGGGTCTTATTAACATGAAAGTCAGCGGAAAAGCAGGAGATAAGGTGGTTTTGTCTCATGCAGAAGTTTTAGACAGAGCCGGTAATTTTTACACCGAGAATCTCCGGGCTGCAAAGGCTCAGGACGTTTATATTCTGAAAGGTGGTGCTGTTGAGGTATTCGAGCCAAGGTTTACCTGGCATGGATTCCGTTATCTGAAAATCGAGGGATATCCCGGGGAAATAAAAGCTGAAAATTTTAAAGCCGTTGTTTTGTATTCTGATATGGCTCCAACCGGAACATTTACATCTTCAAACGAGCTTATTAACCGGTTGCAGCACAATATAGTATGGGGACAAAAAGGCAATTTCCTCGATGTGCCAACCGATTGTCCGCAGCGTGATGAACGTCTTGGCTGGACCGGAGATGCACAGGTTTTTGCAAGGACTGCGGCATTCAACATGAATGTAAATAATTTCTTTACCAGGTGGCTTGCTGATTTGGAAGCTGATCAGGTTGAAGGTAAGGTCCCTTACGTTGTTCCGAATGTTCTGGGAAAAGGAGCTGTAAACAGCGCAGGGTGGGCAGATGCTGCAACCATTATACCCTGGAATATGTATCTGGTTTACGGTGATAAACAATTGCTGTCGCAGCAATTTGCTTCGATGAAAGCATACGTGGAAAGCATTCGTAGCGTAGCAAAAAATGATTTATGGAATACCGGTTTCCATTTTGGGGACTGGCTTTTTTACCATCCCGACGACGATAATGACGGCAGAGCGGCTGTAACCGATAAGTACCTCATTGCTCAGTGCTTCTATGCGCACTCCACACAACTGCTAATAAATGCCGCCAATGTTCTGGGTTATAAGGATGAAGCCGCAGCTTACAGTCAGTTGCTTCAAAACATTAAGGCCGCATTTCTAAAAGAATACCTGACACCAAACGGGCGACTTGTTTCCGGTAGTCAGACAGCTTATGTACTGGCTCTGAATTTTGATATGCTACCAGAGAATCTACGGAAACAGGCTGCAGTGCGCCTTGCAGAAAATATCGGAAATTACGGCGATCACCTTACAACAGGATTTCTTGGAACACCATATCTTTGCCATGTTCTTACACGGTTTGGATATACCGATCTGGCATTCAAACTTCTTCTGCAGGAAACTTATCCATCCTGGCTGTATCCTGTAAAAAACGGGGCAACAACAATCTGGGAGCGCTGGGATGGGCAGAAACCCGATGGTTCATTTCAGACTCCTGGCATGAATTCCTTTAATCATTATGCCTATGGCGCAATAGGTGACTGGATGTACAGGATTCTGGTGGGTTTAGATACCTATGAAGACGGGCCGGGATATAAACACAGTAAAATTAAGCCTCATATCGGGGGAGGATTTACAAGTGCTTCAGCCGGACTTGAAACATATTATGGGAAACTAAGCTGTGAATGGAGCATAGAGGGCGGGAAGTTTAGTATGAATGTTGAAATACCGGCAAATACAGTTGCTACGGTTTATATCCCTGCTAAAAAATCCACCGATATTTCAGAAAGCGGAAAATCCATTCTTCAGATTAAAGATATTAAAATTGCCGGTGAAGAAGAGGGATATGTAGTTTTAAATCTGGGTTCAGGGAAATACCTTTTTACACGATGATCTGCGAATTGGTGATTTGATGTTATCAATTCCGTTATTTGCGGTTTAAGAACCAATAAAAAAATAACCCGCTTTCGGTCCCGAATATAAACCGAAAGCGGGTTATCTTTAAAATGCAAATCCAAACAAAAAACGTATTTATTATCAATGAACCTTAAAGTATTCAGTATCCAATCATTCTGAAGGGAATAATCGTCATGGTTCCATAAGTTTCTCCGGCCTCCATCATTTCCTCATCATCTTCTTCAAAATACCAGTTTACCTGTATGTCACCGTTTGCTTTTTTAATGGGTTCCAGCTTTTTAAAGATATCAAGAATGCACTTGGAAGAACTTGTATTAAAATGCTCCAGTTTAATATTTATCACTGTCTTTTCGGAAGGGTTAGTACTGTATTTTTCTACCCATTCAATCAGAGGTTTATAAAATTGGGAAGAATTCTCCGGATTTGATCTACCCTTGATTTCAATTAGCCCTTTATCCACATCTGAAACAATGCTTGGGGTTTTTAGGGTTCCGGGAATAGAAATTGATTCCATATTCAGGATTTATAAATATTTTGTAGAGTAAATTTACGTTAAAAAAATTTAATAATCCAAGTGAAGACATGGAATTCCACAAAACAGATTCTTTCTTTGATTAATAGTGTATTTTTCCGGATATCCCGGCAAAAGTTCTGCTGATTTGCACTGATAGTATAGAGGTTTCTGAAGAGTTTTCTTATACAATTTTACTTTTTTATTCGTATTTAAGGGTTACAGAAGGGTTCATCATGGATGCCCTGAAAGCATGAGCAACAGTAATAAGTAGGGCAATAACAAGTGTTATTACACCGGATAATGCGAATACATGCCATTGGGGAGTAATGTGCTTAGTGAAATTATCGAGCCAGCTTACAAGCCAGAAATACGCAACCGGCCAGCTTATAAGGTTCGCAATAAGGATCAGTTTAATAAACTCCCTGGAAAGCAAACTATTAATATTTGCAACTCTGGCACCATGCACCCTGCGTATGCAAATCTCTTTGGTCTTTTTCTCTACCAGAAAGCTGGTAAGTCCAATAAGACCAAGGCAAGCAATGATCATGGCCAATATGGTAAGAAACAATGAAATCCTGCTGAATTTATCTTCATTTTTGTAAAGAGCGTCCAATTCATCTTCAAAAAAGAAATATTCAAAGGGTCGTGTAGGCGCAATTTCCTCCCAGCTTTCCCTGATAAATTTTAATAACTCTTTATAGTTATCTGAATTCACACGGATGGCAATATACCTTGTCAGACCGGCTGCTCCCCTTGGATTTCCCATCAGATCAAGAACAAAGTCACGGACAGGTTGATGAAGTGAAAGTGCATTAAAATCTTTGAAAACACCTATTACTTTTTCATGCCCGTCACTTCTGATCCTCTTGCCGATAGCTTCCTCGTTGGTCCACCCCAGATTTCTCACCATAGTTTCATTAATCATTATGGCATTCAGGGTATCATCAGGATAATCTTCGGAAAAACCTCTCCCTGCGGCTAATTCAATACCAAATGTTTCAAGAAACTCCTCCCTTACCACAAAAGCAGGGTAGTAGTAAAAATTTCCTTCATCATGACCTTCAATAAAAAACGGGCGGGTATTATGGTTAACACCCAGAATATCCTCCATGCCCGTAACGTAAAGAATGTCCTTATGGGATTTGAGTTTATCTGCAAAGCGATCAAAATTAACTGACAGGTTGCGGACTGCGGGCAATATAATTATATGGTCCTTTTTAAATCCCAGCCCGGCTTTTCGCATGAAATTCAGCTGACCGTAAACACTCAGTGTGCCAATGATCAGGGCTATGGATATTGAAAACTGAAAAACAACAAGTATTTTTCTGGCTAATCCGCTTTTTGCTCCCTGGATCAGATTCCCGCGTAAGCGCGATGTATCGAGATTTGAAAGGAAAAAAGCAGGATATGAACCTGAAATGAGACCAACGCTTAAGATCAGAATAATTGCAAAGAATATATTTTGCGGTTGTAGAAAAATACCTCCGTCGATATTCTTCCCGGTGAAATTATTAAATCCGCCTAACAGAAACTCAACGGCTGAAGCTGCCAGAATAAATGCAAGTAATGTATGAAGAGTTGCTTCGAAAAGGAACTGAAGTGTGAGCTGTCTGCGATTAGCCCCCAGCACTTTTTTAAGTCCGATTTCACGTGCCCTACCTGCTGAACTTGCAGTGGCCAGATTCATAAAATTGATGCAAGCCAAAAGCAAAACGAAAATTGCAATTCCGGTTAAAATTCTCACATATAGTATGTTGGAGTTCGGATGCATCTCATATTCATGATGCGATTTCAGGTGGATATCTGTGAGAGGCTGAAGGGTTAGTGTAATTTCCTGATCCTTAAAGTCGAAATAGTTATTTTTAACAAACTGGGGAAAATTTGCTTCAAGGGATTCAGGTTTTACATTGTCGTGCAATACAATATATGTCCAGCAAGGATTCCAAATCCAAGTCTGTGGAAGTCTTCCTCCCCCGAATTGGCGGAATGTTGAAAGAGAAGCCAGCAAATCTATTTTCAGATGCGATTGAGAGGGAAGATCCCTGTAAACTCCCGTAATTTCAAAATTAAATTGTTCCTCAACTCTCAGAACTTTTCCAATGGCTGATTCCTCTCCAAAAAATCTTTTCGATGTAGATTCCGATATTACTATTGTTCCCGGCCGATCAAGGGCTGTATTGATATCCCCTTCAAGAAAGGAAAAAGTAAAAACATCAAAAACAGTCGAATCTGCGAAATAGAACCATTCTTCATTAAATTTTATGATATCGTCTTCACTCTTAACATATTCAAAAAGAAGCGTTGAAACCTGAAGATCAAACAAGCGGCACATGGTCTTTATCATGTCCGGATAGGTGTTTTGCAGACCCTCCCCCTCAGGAAATGAAAGGGTCGCCGCATCTTCGTTTACATCATTTGCATTATACAGCCGGTTTACTCTGTATGTTTGTTCTGCGTTTTTATGAAATCTGTCATATTTCAGCTCATCAGTTACATAGATGATAATAAATATGAAACTAACCAGACCAAGAGCCAGCCCCAATACATTAATCAGGGCATAATTCAGATGCTTGTAAGCATTTCTGATTGCAACCAGGAATATGTGTCTGAACATACGTGAAGCGTATTTTAGTAAATGTCTGACAGATAAACCTCAAAATTCTTACCAATAGCTCTAAGAAATTTTAAATCAATTTGTTATAAGAAATTCAGGCATTATTTGCACACGAAGAATTGCCCCTTATCGAACGGAGATCGTTCATTTTCGGACAGTTGCAGTGTTTTTTGAAATCATAAATCTGTCGTACAGAAATAGCAGGATTACTGTTAACATTCCAATTCCAAAAAGAACGCCGCCAAAGATCCAGGGATGGTATGTGTCCCAAAGAATTTTCGTCAATCCGGCTTCATTAGTTTTAAGATACAGGATAGCTTCGGAGAATAACTGATCATTGGATACAGCCGCAGCATCTTCAAGTTGAGGCAACAACTTATAAACCATCTGGTATTTGTCGGCCAGTTTGGTATATACCGCGCCACTAATAAATCCCCCGAGAAAATTTCCAAATGCCATGGGTAAAAACTGCAAGCCCATATACAGCGCAGCCTTTTCTTTAGGCGCTATCCGACCAATATACTCCATGATTTTTGGTGAAAATGCCATTTCTCCGATTGAAAAAATAAAGATGGATGTAAGAGTAAAAACCGGATTTTGAGTAAGGACGGAAAGCGTCAGTCCAATGGAATTAACGATGATCCCGATGGTCATTGTCTGCAGGGGTCTCATTTTCATAACCAGACTGCTTACAAGCACCTGAAAAAGTACAATAAACATTGCGTCCATTGCAATGATTTTTTCGGTGAGGATTATACCCTCCCCGTTGCCTGCAGCCACAGCCAATCCAGGTGAAACGGAGTGAAGGAGATTATAAAGGGAAGAGGTGTTAACCCATTGTTCCATAAAAACCGGTAAACTATAGAAATACTGCCAATAGACAGTCCATGCACCTGAAATAATCAGCAGAAAAGCCACAAAACGCAGGTCTTTTAAAACGGAGAAAATATTTCCGAAGATTGTCCGCAGACTTTGTAAAAGCGATTCCGAATTAAGCACCCTGTCGGGCTCATGAAAGAACAGAGTAACGATTATCAGGTTTATAAGAATTGAACCGGTTGACATCAGGAAAATATAATTCCAGCTTATTTCCCGTAACTCTGATGCTAAAAGGGGGCCAATCAAACCTCCGATATTTACTACCATATAAAAAATCCCGAAGCCGAGCGAGGAATTTCCTTCATTTGTTGTTCGGGCAACAGTTGCGGAAATAATTGGTTTGAAAAGTGCAGCTCCAATGGCAACATAAAAGAAAGTTACAAATACTGAACCAAAAGAACTGAATTGTCCCATCAGAAAATAGCCGGTTGAAAGGATAACGAAAGCAATAATCAATACTTTTTTATAACCAAACTTATCGGCAATTGCGCCGGTAATTACAGGAAGAAAATACAGGATAGCATTCACAATTCCCATGAGCATCCCCTTTTCAACCTGAGTGAATCCCAAAGCGCCGGTTTCGGGGGAGTTGGTAAGGTAGAGTGCAAGCAGATTAAAAATACCGTAGTAAGCTAACCTTTCAAAAAGTTCCAGGGTATTTGCAACCCAGAAGGTGCCAGGCAACGAACGAACTGCTTTGCTAAACCGACTCATAAAATAGTTTTAGCAAGCTAAGATAGTAAATAGAATGCTCGAAAACAGATTACACGAAAAATTTGAAAGTTGATTATTCTTGGGGATAATCTGGCAGGTAAGAATGTAGTGAATAGAAAAAACAATTAGATTCTGGTCCACCGGTTAGTTAATTCTTTATCTTTTCGTAGAACCATGCGGTTTTTGAATCAAGGTCATCAAATGTATAAAGCTCTTTTTCTTTGTTTTCCCTGAAAAAGCTTAGCATAGCAAAATCGCCAATACACATTATATTATGAAGCAGCAGTAAAACAAATAGAAAAAGTTGCAACTGTGTATTGCCGTTTATTGCAAATGGAAGCACAACTGCATTGATTGTTATGAATGGAGCCAGAGCGACAAGGAAAAACCCTTTTCTGCCTGCGACAAAATCTTTTGCTGTGGCATAAAATATCATTTGTTTAAGATCTGCACCGAATCGGACTTTCCTGGCCCCGATAATTATAAAAGCAAGCGCATGGAGTCCTTCGTGGAATGGAATAATCAAAATGCTACCTGCAACCACTCCCCAGCTCAGACCGGATAAAAAGGTTCCGAAATTTAATTGACTTTCCATAAATCCAAAGACACTGAGTCCTGTAATTATACTGATCAGAATTAAGTTGCTGAAAATGTAGAAGAAGGTATAGATATTTTTTGCCCGGATGTATTCCAGAACAAAAGCAAGTATATCGTTAAACTGCAATTCTTTTACAGCTCTGAAATCTTTACTGTTTCGGATCTCTGAAGGACTCATGATTTTTTAATGTTTTCGGGGGATCACTTGTCATTTAGAACATATGCATATGACGTGGCATTCTGAGCCATTCTGAAATACTTGTTGGCTGTTGCATGGTCTTTCTTTGT
>CAYOLQ010000062.1:0-20345 GCA_964404825.1 uncultured Chitinophaga sp. | reverse complement strand
TAGAAGGTAGAATTTAGAAGGTAGAATTTAGAAGGTAGAATTTAGAATTAAGAAAGATCAATTCTAAATTCTAAATTCTGAATTCTAAATTTAATCATCGAACATGTATCTGAACAACCACTCATACTACAGCCTCCGCTACGGCACCATGGAACTTGAAAAGCTCATTGAGCAGGCAAAGTCGAATGGTGTGAAGGCTATGGCATTGACAGATATCAACAATACGATGGGAACTCTCGATTTCGTGAGGTTATGCACAGAAAACGGTATTTATCCCATAGCAGGAATCGAATTCCGTAACGGAGATAAATACCTGTACACCGGGATTGCCCGAAACAACAGGGGATTTCAGGCTATGAATGAGTTCCTGTCTCTCTTCAATGAAAAAAAAGAAGATTTACCACTGCAGGCTCCTGTGCTTGATGATGTCTGGTTTGTGTATTCATGGGAGAACAAGCCGGTGAACCTTCGTGAAAACGAATTGGTTGGCGTAAAACCCGGCGACATCAAAAAGCTCCACTCCTCTCCCCTGCGCTATGCGCAACACAAGCTGATTATGTGGCATACGGTGAGTTTTTCGCAACAGGACGAATACGAGATTCACCGTCACCTCCGTGCAATAGATCACAACACCCTGCTCAACAAACTGGAACCGGTTAATCTGGCTTCGGAGCGGGAAATTATGGTTCCGCTTGACCTTTTGCTGATAGCATATGAGGATTACCCGGGAATCATAAGGAACACGGAAAACCTCATTGCCGATTGCCATATTTCGTTCGATTTCAACTCGGTAAAAAACAAGCAGTGCTTTTCTGCAAGTCGCTATGATGACAAGGTATTTCTTGAGAAACTGGCGGTGGAGGGAATGGAATACCGTTACGGCAAACGAAACAAAGAGGCACACAGGCGAGTGAAACATGAGCTGGAAATCATCGACAGGCTTGGTTTTTCGGCTTATTTCCTGATTACCTGGGATATGATCCGCTATTCCATGAGTCGCGGCTACTACCATGTTGGTCGTGGTAGCGGTGCCAACTCGGTTGTGGCATATTGCCTTAAAATCACCAATGTGGACCCGATAGAACTCGACCTGTATTTCGAACGTTTCATCAACCCGAAACGTACGAGTCCGCCGGATTTCGACATCGACTATTCCTGGAAAGAGCGGGATGATGTGCTCGATTATGTGTTTAAACGCTATGGTAAGAAGCATACTGCGCTTATCGGCACTATTTCCACATTCCGCGGCAGGTCGATTTTCCGGGAGTTGGGGAAGGTATATGGTTTGCCAAAAGAAGAGATCGACCGTCTGGTGGATGAGCCTTCGCATCCGATGAACCAGAACCAGATTACTGAACAGATATTCAGGGTTGGCAGCATGATTGCCGATTTCCCCAATATGCGCAGCATTAATGCCGGCGGGGTTCTGATTTCGGAGGAGCCGATAACCATGTACACCGCACTCGACATGCCTCCCAAAGGTCTGCCCACCACCCAGTGGGATATGTACGTGGCAGAATCCGTAGGCTTTGAGAAACTGGATATTCTGAGTCAGCGGGGAATCGGCCATATCCGTGAGGCTGTGGAGATTATTGCCCGTAACCGCGGAATCGATGTGGATGCACACAAGGTGAGCGATTTCAAAACCGACCCACAGGTGCTTCGCCAGCTTGAAGATGGTGAGACGAATGGCTGCTTTTATATTGAGAGTCCTGCCATGCGTGGTCTGCTGAAAAAACTGAAATGTAACAATTATATAAGTCTTGTGGCCGCCAGTTCCATTATCCGGCCCGGTGTTGCCCGTTCTGGGATGATGAAGGAATACATCAAGCGCTTTCATAATCCCGACAGCTTTGAATACCTCCACCCCGTGATGAAAGAACAGTTAAAAGAAACATATGGGGTAATGGTGTATCAGGAGGATGTGATAAAAGTTTGTCATCATTTCGCGGGATTGGATCTTGCCGATGCCGATGTGCTGCGCAGAGCTATGAGCGGGAAGTTCAGGTCGAAGAAGGAGTTTGAAAGAATAACAGACAGGTTTCATGAAAACTGCAGGCAAAAAGGGTATCCCGAGGAGATTACCAATGAAGTATGGCGACAGATAAGCTCTTTTGCCGGCTATTCATTTTCGAAAGCCCATTCGGCTTCGTATGCTGTGGAGAGTTTTCAGAGCTTGTATCTAAAGGCCCATTACCCGCAGGAGTTTATGGTTGCCGTGATTAATAATTTCGGGGGATTTTACCGCAGCTGGGTGTATGTGAATGAAGCCAAACGCTGTGGTGCCAACATTCTCCTCCCCTGTATAAATAACAGCGAGCAGACCACCTGTATCATGGGAAACAATATTTACCTTGGATTTGTGCATGTGCAGAACCTTGAAGACAAGCTTGTACTGTCCATTCTCGAAGAAAGAGACCGTAACGGGCTTTTCCTTGATCTTGAAGATTTTGCCCGGAGGGTTCACATCGGGAAAGAGCAGATTGTGATTCTTATCCGTATCGATGCTTTTCGTTTCACGGGAAAAACAAAAAAGCAGCTTTTATGGGAAGCCCACATGCTGCTTGGCGAGAATAAGAAGACCGAAACCGGAAAATCGCTTTTTGAATTGAAGCCAAAGAAATTTGTGTTGCCCGACCTCGAACAAAGCCGGCTTGAAGATGCCTATGACGAGATTGAACTTTTAGGCTTTCCGGTAACAATGAGCAGGTTCGATCTCTTGCAGACACGTTTCAGGGGGGAGATTATGGCCAGGGATATGATAAAACATCTTGGAAAAAAGGTAAGAATGGTTGGCGATCTTACCTCCCTGAAAAATGTAATTACAATAAAAAAAGAATGGATGCATTTTGGCGCTTTCGTGGATGCTGAGGGAGAATTTTTTGATGTTGTGAATTTCCCCGATACACTGAAGAAATATCCCTACAAAGGCTATGGCGTATATCTTATCCTCGGCAAGGTGGTTGAAGAGTTTGGCTTTCCGAGTATTGAGGTGGAGAAAATGGCGAAACTGCCGGTTTTGGGGGATACGAGGTATTAGGGAGGAAATTTAGAATTTAGATTTTAGAATTCAGAATTGTGTAACGAGTATTAAAGGTGTTAACTATTTTTATAATTCTTTATTGGGAACGCGAATTAGTAATTTAATCCTATGCAATTTCAAAATATATTTCATGTAATTTCAAAATAATCGTGCACATAGCTGGCAAACTTCTGATTTTTCCCGAAATCGCAATAATAGCGGTATTTTTGCGATTGTAATCAACAAATATCAAGAAATTGTTTAATCTGATTTCATTGAACTTTCCGAAATGACGGAGTTATGGAACATAAATGGGGTTAGTTGGTTATGAGCTTACGGAGCGTATAATCAGAAAGGATTTTAGTAAGAATGAGCTTAATTAAAGTTGATATTTTTTCCTTGAATAGATAAAATCGATAAGCAATAAAGAAAGGGCGGCAATAAAGCTTATCAGGATAATCGGTGAGTAGGTAAAGTTTTTTACTCCCTGAATAAATTGGACGGAGAATGCGAAAACATTGCTGCTTAATGCAATGCCGGCGTCATAGTATTTTAATAATCTGTCAGTAAATGAGGAAAGTGTAAATAAATACCAGCCACCAACAATAGTAATGGCTATGAAGGGCAGAGTCCAAAAGTATTTAAGGATATTGATTTCCCTTACCGGCGCCTGAACTGCTTTTACAGATTGCATTACGCTTTCGGTAAAGTTAATCGATGGTTCTTCTGTTCCGCTTTTGCGCATCAGTTCCCCTGTAAGCCTGTCTAATTCATCGTCATTTCGTAGCATATTCCCTGACTATTTTATCTTTAAACGCAAATTGCAATTTCTCCCAAAGTCTTTTTCTTGCCCGAAAAAGTTTAATTTTCACATTCGATTCCGAATAAGCCGTAATCGCACAAATCTCTTTAATGCTGCATTCCTGCAGGTAAAAGAGAGTGATAACGCTTCTTTCGTCATCAGGAAGCTTTTGCATGGCTTTCATGAGTATCGCTTTTTGTTCCCTGTCGTTAAGTTCCTTAATGAAACTATCTGTCTCCTGTGCTTCCATGAAACTGAACCTTGGCTCATCAATCGATAAGGTTACCAATTTCTTTTTTCGTAAGTATGAAATGCTTTCGTTAAAAACAATCCTGTACAACCAGGTTGCAAATTTGCTTTCTTTTTTGAAACTTCCCAGCGACTGGTATGCTTTCACAAATGCGTCGTGGGCGATTTCCTCAGCATCCTCAGGTATTTTCACCATTTTCAGTGCAAATAAATAAACCATGCGCTTATGCCGGTTTACCAGTTCGGTAAAGGCATTCACGTCTCCCTTCAATATAAGGTCTATATAAAAATTGTCATCCTGCATTTGCACATTAATAGACGCTTTATGACAAAATAAAGTTACAACTATTTACAGACGGGTTTTTTAAATCATTATTTGATTTTTCTGTAACCGGATTATCCGAGCCAACGTCAAAGAAACTGTAATACAAATAAAACTTAAAATTTAAAATCATGGACCACATTAGCGAATTAATCATGGCAGCTATTGTTTTTGTTGCTCTCTATGGTGCATTACAATTACTTGTCAGACGCAAAGAAAGACTACTGCTTATTGAAAAGGGAATGAACTCACCAGAATTAAAATCCGATCTCCCGACATTCTCGGCTTTAAAATTCGGACTTTTTTTAATTGGACTTGGAATTGGAGTACTTGTTGGGAATATCATTGTTGCAACAACAAATCTGGAGGCTGAAGTTGCTTATTTTTCTATGATATTCCTGTTTGGTGGAATAGCACTGGTTCTGCATCATTTTGTAGATAAAAAACAAAAACAGAACAAGGTTTAAAAGACTGAATGCCGGATTTCAGCGGAATTACACAGATGAAAATAGTTTATACCAATTGGCTATTACTTCTGTGTTTCTCT
This sequence comes from uncultured Chitinophaga sp., assembly GCA_964404825.1. Classification (GTDB taxonomy): domain Bacteria; phylum Bacteroidota; class Bacteroidia; order Bacteroidales; genus JACJXF01. The sequence goes on along the minus strand of CAYOLQ010000062.1, from coordinate 15,403 downwards.
GCGTTTATAGGATTTGCAACGAATATTTGTTAAACACAAAGCTTTATTTTGCTGCTTAATGTTTTTGCCCACTGTGCGGCTCTTTCATCCTCACCTTTTTCGAGTGGGCCTTCTTCACCACTGACAAAAAATCCTTCCGGTGGAGCAATGTCAACTCCCCCCTTACTTATCAACTTTTTGGTAATTATTTTTGCTGCATACCCGCCTTTATTTACAACAAACCTGAAAACCTTCGATTTAATTACTTTCAGTGAAATACGGGTATCAAAACCGGCAATATTAATTCCCTGTATACTTTTACTATCTATACCTGAAAGAAAGGATGTTATATCGGGAGTTGCACGGAATTGTCGCGTGGGAGACCCTACAATCAGCAAGTCGAGGTTCGATAACTGTTCTGGCAAAATTTCATTTACCCGCTTGCATTCTACTGAATCGCCGGCATCAAATGAATTTGCTATTGCTTTGGCAATAATTTCAGTATTGCCAAAAACTGAATCGTAAACTATAAGGATTTTCACTTATTTATTTATTTAATGAAGGTAAAATTTAATGATTTACTGTATGATAATGACCACTAATTTACATCTATTATCAATCCAACATAGAAATTTCTTGGTAATGCCGGGTAGTAATACCTAGGTGGGTTACCTCCGGCTGAGGGGGCGTTTACGAGTATCATTCCTGCATATTTTTCATCGAAAACATTTTTAACTCCCCCGTAAACCTGAAGTTTATGCTGCTTTACTCCAAATAGTTTTCTTACACTTAAGCGTAAATCGGTGGTAGTCCAGCTTTTATTTACTTCGGTATTCGAATCGTTCATGAATTGCCTACCGGTAAATTTATTTATCGCGGAAATTTCGATGTTTTTCAATATTTTCAGGCGAAGCTCATTATACATTATGGATGACGGAATGCCAGGCAGATCCTTGCCAGAAAAGTCGGTGTTGTCATCGGAAAAATCTTTAAACCGGTTTCTGGAAACTGCCAGTGAGGATGTATAGATGAGTTCTGTCTGTTCTTTTATTCCGGGGGATAAAATACTAAGCCTGAACATGCACTCCAGTCCGGTATGATTGGTTTTCCCGGCATTTATACCTGAGAATATTTCTTCGGAGATTCTTTTGGTAACCAAAAGATTATTCAATGCAATATGGTAAAGTGTAATATCGAAGTCGATCCTTCCATTAAAAGTATTCCCGCGAATCCCTCCATCAAAATTCCAGCCTGTTTCGGGCTTCAAAAGGGTATTGATTTGTCCATCCGGCAAAAGTGTTTCTTCGAGGGAGGGTGCTGAAAATCCGTGTCCCAGACTGGCATGGAGGTTAATAGCATTCCCTGCTTTATAATTGATGCCTAACCGTGGGGACAACACCGGATTATAGTTATAATTTCCGCTAAAATCCACACTATCCTTAGTGAAATAATCAACCAGCGAATAGCTGAGAACATTCAGATTCAAGCCTAATTCGGCAGTAAGTTTTTCATTTGGCCGAAAGCGACTGAGTGCGAAGCCATTAATATAGAAACGTTTTTCATGATTATTGGCCAGCTGGTTTCCCTGTAAACCTGAATTTGTTTCAAAAATTTTCCAGTTAAAAGCTTCGAGGAAAACTTCCCCTCCTCCCATAAACTCAAATTTACCTGATTTAAGGCTGAAATGTTCCTGTATTCCTCCTGATGCAGACTTTTCATCAAGTATGTTAAAAGGCCGCGATTCATATGGATCCGTGAATGTGGCAAATGCGGATATTTTATTAGACATACCATGCTTAAAACTGATTTGATTGGTTAATCCCAGCAGTAGCTTTTTGTATCTCTCAAAACCTTTGATAGCAAGCCAGTTTGGAGCAGCAAGCCTGGGATTTTCAATGAAACTCTGATAATTTATGGAACTTGGAATCCCGGCATCCACATCGGTATATAAAAGCGTAAACTTTAATCCCCCTCTATAAAAAAAACTATTGGAATTTAAAAGTAAGGAGTTCCTTGTATAATCACTGTTTTGACGATAACCATCAGAATGTGAGTGAGAATAAACAAGCGACACATCTCCTTTATCAGATTTATAGCCGCTGCGTATATACGACCGGGTTGTTCCAAATGAACTGAATTCGCTGCCCAGACTTATTGAGAATTTGTCGTCAACCGGCTGGTACGTCCACATTCTGACAGCGCCGCCAAGTCCACTGCCATATACTGCAGATGATGGACCTTTTAATACTTCGATCCTGCTTATTGCCGCAATATCTATATCCTCAATATTTGTTGTGCCATCGCCTGTTGTTAGAGGGATATCGTTGAGGTACGCACGAATACGGTTTGATGAATAAGGACTTCTTGAGCCAATTCCGCGGATTGTAAGGCGGTTTGTATTATATCCTCCCCCCGACATATTCAATCCCGCTACCTGATTTATGGCATCGTTCAGCACAATATTATTGTGCAATTGCAGATTTTGTTGGGATAAAGCACTTACCGATCCTGTAGACCGTAAAATATTTTCCGGAATGCCTGAAACTGTAACCATTACCTCATTAATGAACTGTGGTTCTGGATCAAGACGGATAATTATAAGGGATTGAATTTCTTTCAAATCGACTGAAACAGGGGAATACCCGACATAACTGATACGGATATTCTGTGGCATTCCATTTTCAAGGGGGATCGAAAAATATCCTTCATTATTACTAATTGTGCTAAAAGCTGTATTTGTAATTATGGCAGCTCCCACTAATCCTTCGCCGGTTTGCGAATCAACAACTCTACCGTTGATTTGCGCAAATCCGGACAAGGAACTTAAAAAACAAAATACCAGGATATTCAGAAGCCTTTGCATGAATTAAAATATCATCAGAACTGGTGGAAACTCATGGAGACAAATCCAAGAACTTCGGGTAGGGATTCTCTCCAGTAGGTCCAGTTATGTGCTCCATCTCGAACCCTGTATTCGTGTGGAACTTCTTTTTTACGCATGGCAATGTGAAGCATAGCATTTCCCTCGTAAAGGAAATCGTCATCACCACAGTCGATATACCAGCGAACCAGATTTTTCTGATTATCGGGCATATTTTCTATAAGGTATACTGCATCATGGTTTTTAAAATATGTCTCAATCTGTTCATTGGTGAGTTTCAGATTAGCGAGTTCAGTTTTTTGTCTATCAAGGTTTTCGTTGTAACGTCTTACCGATGCGCTAAGCGGGCATGCTGATGAAAACATTTCAGGATGATGGAGTGCATAAATAGTAGTTCCTCCACCTCCCATTGAAAGACCGGAAATTGCGCGATAACGCTTTTCTGCTCTGATTCTGTAAGTTTTTTCAATATAAGGTATGAATTCCTGAAAAAAGAAATCTTCATAACGGAAATCTCCGGCGATGTTATTGAAATAGCCTCTTTTCCCGGTATTTGCATCAGGCATAACAATAATCATGGCTGTAGATTTGCCTTCGCTTATGGCTTTATCAGCAATATGTCCCACTTCTCCGAATTGCACCCATCCTGTCTGATCATCACCGGATCCATGCAGCAGGTAAAGAACAGGATAACTACGACTGGAAGTTTCATAATCCGGAGGAAGGTATACTGAGTATTTCCTTTCCATGTTTAGTATTTTAGATGGAAGGGACAGGTTGTCGGAAACTTTTCCGGTTTGAGCAAGCAGTATACCTGGTATAATCAGGAGGTACAGGTACAGGATCAGGTGTTTTTTCATCAGATGAATTTTTTTTGTTGGACAAGAGTTACTGGAAAAATATTTTTATTCACCAGGAGCTGCAAAGTGGTATAAATTGCCAGAACTTCAGCCTTATTGGTGTCATTTTTTAGTTTTAGGCGTTATTATTCAATTCGTTTTACAGACATAACTCCTTTCACCTTAACGATTTTTTTTATAAGCGCATCGAGGTGGTTGGTATCGCTCACGAAAACCGTCAGAGTCCCTTCAAAGAGTCCGTCGTTACTGTCGACTGCAATTGATCTCATATTAACCCGAAGATCTTTGGAAATTACATCAGAAATATTGCTGACAATTCCGATATCATCAACCCCTGTAATCCGGATTGTTGCAAGAAAGGTTCGATTTCCCTCAGTCTGTCTCCACCGGGCTTTCACTATGCGGTATCCGTATTTTGAAATAAGTTGTTTGGCATTCGGACAATTCAGTCTGTGTATGGTAATTCCGGTACCTATGGTTACAAATCCAAATACATTATCTCCAAAAATAGGGTTGCAACATTTGCCCAGCCGGTATTCGACGTTAGAAAGTCTGTTGTCGATTACAAGGAAATCGTCGGATTCAGCCTGGGTGTTACGGATAAGCTTTTCAAGAGCATCTTCTTCAATGGGAACCGGTTTGGCTTCGGTTTGTTTTTCATCTTCAGTAACAATGTTTTTAATTTCAAGAAGGTCGAGCTTTTCAGTAGCAATATCGAAATACAGGTCAATTGCATCATTGTATTTGTAGTGATGAAGAAGTTTACGGATATATAAATCCTGAAAATCCAGCTTCCAGTTTTTAAATCTGCGTTTGAGTATTTCCTTTCCGTTTTCGGCTTCCTTGAGTTTTTCTTCTTTAAGTGCAAGCTTAATTTTTGCCTTTGCCTTTGATGTTACAACGAAGTTTGTCCAGTCCTGCTTGGGTTTTTGGGTTTTCGAACGGATAATTTCCACTTTATCTCCATTTTTCATGGGATACCGGATTGGCACATTTTTTCCGTTCACTCTCGCTCCAACGCAGCTGGAACCAACAGCAGTATGTACTTCGAATGCAAAATCGAGTACGGTTGCACCTTCAGGAAATTTTTTAAGATCCCCGTTGGGAGTGAAAACAAATATTTCTTTTGCGTAAAGGTTAAGTTTAAAATCATCAATAAGGTTAATAGCATCCGTCTCCGGATTTTCGAGTAATTCCCTTACTTTAGTCAGCCACTCGTCGACCCCTTTTTCACCTTTGATCCCCTTATATTTCCAATGTGCAGCAAACCCGTTTTCTGCAATTTCGTCCATTCTCCGGCTGCGAATCTGAACTTCCACCCAATCACCTCCCGGAACAACAACTGTGGCATGCAGTGATTCATAACCATTACTTCGGGGTACGGATATCCAGTCGCGCATACGTTCTGTATTCGGAGTATAGAAATCTGTAATTATCGAAAAAACTTTCCAGCAATCTGCCTTTTCATTTTTCGGGGGAGTATCAAGAATTACACGGATTGCGAATTTGTCGTAAATCTCCTCAAAATCAACTTTTTGCTTTTTCATCTTCTTCCAGATAGAAGAAATTGCCTTTGGTCTCCCTTTGATTTCGGCCTTCATCCCCTGTTTCGCAAGTTCAGCCTCAATTGGGGCAATGAATTCATTGATAAATTTGGAACGGCGGGCGGAGGAGGCTTTTAGTTTTTGGGAGATTTCTTTATACTGTACCGGTTCGAGGTATTTCATGGTGATGTCTTCCATTTCAGACATCATATTATACAAACCAAGACGGTGAGCCAAAGGTGAATAGATATAACTTGTTTCAGATGCGACTCCTATTCTTTGCTCATCAGGAAGATTATCGATCATGCGCATCTGGTACAAACGTTCCGCCAGTTTAATAAGGATAACCCTTACATCTGAAGCAAGCGTCAGGATGAGATTTCTGAGGTTTTCAGCCTGCGAGGAAGTTTTTTCGGTTTTAATACCGGATATTTTAGCAAGACCGTTGGTAATTTCAGCCACCTTGTCGCCAAATTTTTTAGAAATTGAGGGGATAGAGAATTCCTGATCATCAACGAATTCAAATATAAGAGCGGCAATTACGCTGGTACCCCCCAGACCTATTTCCCGTGCAACAATCTGTGCCACTGAAAGGCTGTGAAAAATTGTATACTCTCCCATTTTTTTAGGAGTTTTCTTACAAACCTCATTTACCATTTCGAAGGCAAGGCGAATGTCACGCATTTCCCCGGGGGTGGAAATAGTTTTACAATCCCTTAGGAGCTGCCGGTATCCGGTTAGTATTTTTTTTTCGATTTCAGTCTGAACAGCAGGCATAGAAAACGCGAATTAAATAAAGAAATTCAATAAGTAATTCAAAAATGATTTTATTCAAAAGTACTTATCATTTCCTTATTCTAAAACAATTAGTTCAGGTATCTGCATTACTCGTATCTGAGCGAAAGTGAAGGATTGATTCTGGCTGTGCGTAGAGTCTGAAAACTTATTGTAATAACGGCAATAACCAAGGCTATCATAAAACCTATTGCATAATCCCAGAAACTGAAATCGATCCTGTAATAAAAATTCTGAAGCCATTTATCCGAAATGTAGTAGATAAGAGGCCAGGCGATTAGTGTAGATAAAGAAACAAGGATCAATATTTCCCTTGAGATAAGAATGAAAATTTCACTGGTGCTTGCTCCCATTGTTTTTCTGATTCCGATTTCTTTTGTTCTTTGCTGAACTGTATAGGAAGTCAGACCGAACAGCCCAAGAGAAGCAATAATTATTGCAAGAACAGCAAAAAGCATGGCAAGATTTGAACTTTGCTTTTCCTGTGAATACATGCGGTTAAAGTCTTCATCCATAAAGAAATATTGCATGGGATCGTTATGGGTGAATCTTTTCCATACCGATTCAATTGATTTGATTGTATTCTGATCAAACGAAGATTCGAGCCGTATGCTAAAATACCCCCAGTTAATATCCTCAGATTTGTAACGGAAGATATACGGACCAATGCGACTATGGAGGGATTCAAAATTAAAATCTTCCACAACCCCTATGATTGGCAAACCCGATGTATTTGCTGAATCATCAGGCGCAAGGAAAATCCCCTTTAAGGGTTCGGTTAAACCGAACTGTTTCACAGCAGAAGAATTGATCAATACAGTTTTATCATCGCTTCCGTATTCCAGACTAAACCCTCTGCCGGTATTCATCTTCATCTGATAGGTATCAAAGTAATCCGGATCAACCCAATTTGTTTGCAGAAGGAAAGTTTCATTTTGCCGGTCCTTCATCATGTAGCCGTTGTTATTGTTATTTCGACCAGGAACGGCTGTTGATGAGGCGATTGAAACCACATCGTTAATTTTTCTGATCTCTTCTTTAAATGCTTTGACATGATTTTCAACTGTTTCTCCACGGGTAATAATCATCAACTGTTCTTTATTGAACCCAAGATCCCTATCGATCATGAAATTTATCTGTCTGAACATGATTAGTGTACCCACGATTAGCAGAATGGAAACTGAAAACTGAAGAATAACAAGAATGCTGCGCAAACGGCCGTTTTTCATATTGTCCTTCACTTTTCCCTTTAAAACATTAACAGGTTGAAAGGAAGAAAGATAAAAGGCCGGATAACTCCCTGCAAAAATCCCGATTAACACTGTCAGAATAAGTAACAAAGGAATAATAAACCATCTGGATGTAAGGCTGAACTCAAGTTCGGAACCCAGAAGGTTATTAAAATAAGGAAGTGATATCAGAACAATAAGGAGAGAAATTGCCAGTGAAAAAAATACAAGAATTACGGATTCGGAAAGGAACTGTGCAATAAGCATTTGTCTTGAAGAACCTGATACTTTTTTCATCCCAACTTCTCTGGCTCTGCTTGCAGCCTGTGCAGTTGCCAGATTCATGAAATTTATGGAAGCAATAATAATTATCAGAACAGCAACACTGGCAAAAATCCATAAATACCTGGGATCAGTAGTTTTTCCCTGCCCGTCATCTATGGAAGGATCAAGGTGAATGTCGGACAAATTCTGAATATACATTGAATACCGGTTTCCTTTGGAAATAAATTCTTCAACCGAAATTCCCAGAAACTGCTGAACTTCCGGACCTATATATTTTTTGAGTATTTCTTTGAGTTTTACATCGACTCCATTGGCATCTGCCTCCGGTTTCAAGAGGATATAGGTAAAAAAGCTATTTGACATCCACATAGGATTATCTGCACGTGGATTTGTCATAAAGGAACTGATAATATTTGCCCGTATATGAGAATTTTTTGGCATATCCCGGAAAACGCCGGTAACGCGATAGAGGATGGTATCCATTCCTACTTTCAGCATTTTATCAATGGGGTCTTCATTTCCGAAAATGCGGGAGGCTGCAGTTTCTGATAAGACGAGTGTGTGTGGTTCATTCAGGACTGATCTTTCATCACCCTTTAGCAGCGGAAAAGAAAATACACTAAAAAAAGATGAATCCGCTTCCATAAATGCATCTTCAGAAAAACTCTGCTCATAATTTCTGAGTATTGTTTCTCCCCAGAAATTAACCCTAACAAATGCCTCTACCTCCGGTACTTCATTGAGAAGTGCAGAACCTAAGGGGGAACAAGTGTAGGCCGCTTTTATTTCCTGTTCACCTATCTTACCATCCAGAATTACTCTGTATATCCGGTCTCTTTTTGCATGGAATTTATCATAACTAATCTCATTGAAAAGGTACAAGGCAATGAGGAGACTGCAGGCTATACCGACAGAAAGTCCGATTATATTGAGAAAGACATATGATTTCTGCCTGTTGAGGGCACGCAGACTATGGTTTAACAGGTTCTTATACATAGAATAACGGATTCTTAATTGTTTAATTAAAAATGTAGTTTTTACTAATCGTCCCTAATAATACAAAAAGCCATTTTAAGACGAATAAATCATGAGTTAAGTTACACTCAAAGTCTTTTTCACGCAACTTTTTTGTTTCTAATTTCATCTAATTATATCTTACTTGAAGAGATTGACATTTTGGAGGATGTTTTTATACTGATCATAATGCAAAATAAAATTTGTAGCCTTCTGATTATTTTAGTGCTTATTTCGTGTGAGAAGTATTCATACACTCCAATGCCCGCGAATCTGCCATGGTTAAATGTACATATTGCCTATCTGGAATCAGAAACATCTTTTGGAAAGAGAATTGAAGTATATCTCTGGAGGAAGAATTATTACTATAATTTTTATAACCCGGTTTCATCCTGTCTTTTATGCAATTTTTACGATTATCAGGGAAACAGTTATTCCTGGAGTTGGGGAGAAATGGAGGATTTTTTTGAAAGTTCTGTACTTTTAGGATATGTTTGGGAAGATGAATACTAAAAAAAGCTAAAATATCTTAAAGGATGTTAAGGGGGTAATCATCACTGCAAAATAAGTGTAAATTTTGCATATGAAGTTTACACATTCTTTTCTGATTTTTTTTGTTTTATTCTTTTCGGGGGAAGGAATTCAGGCTCAGAATACTGATACAATAAGAAGAATCGAAGCATGCATATGTAGTGAAAGCAGTATTCCCCTTGCCTGGACCCATATTATAAATCTCTCCACCGGAAAAGGCTCAATAAGTGATTCCTCAGGCAATTTCAGCCTTAATGTATCGGGATCAGATTCAATTCTTTTCAGGAATCTGGCATATGAAGAATTGATTATTCCCTCCCGGCAAATAAATTCCGGAGACACCGTTCATCTGAGAATAAAATATCATCCGATTGAGGAAGTGAAAATATTTGAGTGGGGATCAACTTATGCAGATTTTAAGGCAAAAATGAAGAGTATGCCTGTAACTGAAAACCTGGGCGAAAAACTTGGGTTGCCGCAACAATCCGGCAGTGCGGTTCCAAATTACAGAAATCCGGAGGTTCTCTCAAATCCGCTTTTTGCCATAACAAATCCTGTTGATTTTTTATACTTTAATCTTAGTAAGAAAGAACAATCTATCCGCAAAGTTATGGAATTCAAGCAAAATGAAGAACTCATCCGGAAATTCGAATCTGTTTATAACAGGAAAAGTATAGCTGTTCTAACAGGACTGGATGATGAAAAACTGGATTTGTTTTTGGTATACCTCAATCTGAATTTTACATGTGATATCTATTGCACAGAACTGCAGATAGCCACCGAAATATACCGGCACTGGAAAGTTTATGGCGAATTAAAAAACTAAAAGGAGCACTTAAAGTGTCTGAAATCCTTCAGACACTTTAAGTGCTATATTTTTTACCTGAAAGAGACGCCCAGACCTGCGGTAAATACCGAATAATTTGCTTTGGTATAATCGAAATGAATGGTAAGAACTCCCAGCTTCAGACGAAAACCGGCATTCAGTCGAAGATCCTTGTTATTCTGCATTTCGAACTGCAGTGGATCTTTAACAACATCCGTATCTTCAACAACAACCTCTCCGGCATGAGGTCCACTTGCTGCCAGACGCGGAAACGGGTAGTAACCGTTCAGTCCCAGATCAATATTTGAGCTGCTGTACCCTATCGCCTGATAAAAAGAAATAATAGGCAGTGTCTCCGAAACAATAAGGTTAACTGTCCATGCTGAAGCCACCATTTCCAGTTTCTGGTCCGCAAACTGATTGGCATCGGTTGTGTAATCCTGAACCTGAGGCCCTATTGTAGAAGGATCATAGTTGATGTTTGCAGAAGTTGTGAGTTTGGTGTAACCTCCCTGAGCTGTGATGTCAAGTACAGGCAATCTTTTTAACGCCGGAATATGCTGCAAAATACTATGCCGGCCTCCTACACCCCAAAGTCCTATATTTCCGGCCTTACCAAGCGGGAGTGTCGGGAGATAGCGCACAGATACGTCTGTTCCAAAAGGCAGACCAATGCTTAGCTGTGCCATTGGCAAAGGAATCATATTCACACCGGTTCCTTTTGGCAAATCATATTCTGCTATTTTAACAGGATTCCCTCCGAAATCGGCCCAATATTCTAGTGTTGGAGGGGTTGCATTTAGTTTTCCGGCAATAGTAGGACTAGTCGGTCCACCAATCAGATTTGCTTCGGGGCTTAAATCGAGAAGTGAAGCATCGAAGGATCTTGCAGAGGGAGGTGCCCATGCTGTATTAAAAGTTACTGTAAGGTCGAATCCCCCGAATTTATGAACCTTTCCGCTATTATACCAGCCTGCGTTAAGATCGGCACCGAAAATGTTAGCATAAGGAGTCAGATATTCCTGAAACAATAACTGTGCATCGGCTGCGCCACCTTTAAGAAAGCTGACATCCGACAACTGAGAATATACTGCTGATTGTAATCCAAGAGCCAGAGTCAGCGCTAGGATTAAACTGCGTAGGTTTTTCATTTTAATAATTTTTGAATTTTATGGATACTAATATACAACTATTTAAAAACATTATACACAACGGTAAAAGAACTTAACAGTTAATAGACCATAATCACAGATGATTTGTTGCGTGCGATACCTATAATTTTATTCCCAAAATTACCAAATTCAAAATCTGTCGCAATTCGATTTATCAACATTGCTGAATAGTTACAAATAATCAGTTAATTTTGGTATTCCGAAAATACTAAAATATCCATGACCCCAAATCAACCACTTGCTGACAGGATGCGACCAAATACCCTGGACGAATATGCAGGTCAGGGGCATCTTGTTGGAAAAGACGGGGTAATCCGCAGGATGATTGAAAGCGGAAATGTTTCTTCATTCATTTTATGGGGACCTCCGGGGGTTGGAAAAACCACCCTTGCAAAGGTGATATCACATTTGCTGGAAAGGCCTTTTTACACTCTTTCGGCAGTTACATCGGGTGTTAAAGACGTAAGGGAGATGATAGATAAAGCAAAAAAGACCCGCTTTTTTGATCAGCCCTCTCCCATTCTGTTTATTGATGAAATTCACCGGTTCAATAAATCTCAGCAGGATTCCCTCCTGAGTGCTGTGGAACAGGGAGTAATAACCCTAATCGGAGCTACTACCGAGAACCCTTCGTTTGAGGTAATTTCGCCACTTCTTTCCCGCTGCCAGGTTTATATATTGAAAGGGCTTGAGCGTGCAGAACTTGAAGGTCTCATTGGTAAAGCCATTAAATCAGATGTGTATCTGAAAAGGCTGAAAATACATGTTGAAGAAAATGAGGCTCTTTTACAATATTCCGGAGGAGATGCAAGAAAGCTTTATAATGCACTCGAATTGGTTGTTAATGCAAGTTTTGGAGATGACGCCGGAGAAGAAAGTGAAATTCGCATAACAAACGACTCAGTAAAAAGGATCATTCAGGAAAACATGGCTATATATAACAAAAACGGAGAGATGCATTATGACATCATTTCCGCTTTTATCAAAACCATACGTGGCAGCGATCCGGATGCAGCTGTTTACTGGCTTGCCCGGATGCTTGAAGGAGGAGAAGATATTAAGTTTATTGCCCGCAGACTATTGATTCTGGCTGCAGAAGACATTGGACTGGCTAATCCAAATGCCTTACTAATGGCCAATAATTGTTTTCAGTCAATTCATGTTATCGGAATGCCGGAAGCAAGAATTATACTCTCGGAGACCACTATTTATCTGGCGTGTTCTCCCAAATCTAATTCTGCCTATCAGGCCATTGATAATGCATTGGCTGAAGTAAGAAAATCAGGAAATCTTCCGGTTCCGCTTCACCTGCGCAATGCCCCTACTAAACTAATGAAGGATCTGGGTTACGGAAAAGAGTATAAATATGCACACCAATATGATGAACATTTTGTTGAAGAAAACTATTTCCCCAAAGAACTCAAAGACAACTCCTTCTATACTCCCGGGGAGAATGTACGGGAAAAGGAGATGAAGGAGAGGTTGAACAGGCTTTGGAAGAAGAGGTTTCTGTAATTTTATATTGAGTTTCACGCAAAATCGTTGCTTCGCTGAAGCTTGGCAAAAGCGGCGCGCAAAGTCGCAAAGTTTTGATTATTAATTTTTTTAACTAATTGTAATAAAATGAATATCATATCATCTGTTCCTCAAATAAAGCACACAGAAAGCGGGAATTTCTTTTTACTGGCAGGGCCCTGCGCCATTGAAAGTCGTGAAATAGCGCTCACTATTGCCGAAGCCGTTGTAAAGCTTACCGACAAGTATAAAATTCCTTATGTTTTCAAGGGAAGTTACCGAAAGGCCAACCGCTCAAGGATTGATTCCTTTGCAGGAATTGGCGATGAAAAAGCGCTGAAAATACTTGCTGAAGTAAGTAAAACATTTGGCATTCCGGTTATAACCGACATACATTCCGCTGAAGAAGCTAATATGGCTGCGGAATATGTTGATATTCTTCAGATTCCGGCATTCCTTTGCAGACAGACTGATATTCTGGTTGCAGCGGCCAGGACGGGGAAATGGGTAAATGTAAAAAAAGGACAATTTGTATCACCCTCTTCTATGATATTTGCAGTAAATAAGATAATCGATTCAGGAAATGAGCATGTTATGCTCACCGACCGCGGCACCATGTTTGGATATCAGGATATTATTGTGGATTACAGGGGAATTGTTGAAATGAAAAGCTTCGGAAAGCCTGTCGTTCTCGATATTACACATTCCCTTCAGCAACCTAACCAATCTTCAGGTGTTACAGGTGGCAAACCGGAACTGATTGAAACCATTGCAAGGGCAGGGATTGTCAACGGGGTTGACGGTTTATTTCTGGAAACCCACCCCGATCCGGCAAATGCCAAATCCGACGGGGCAAACATGCTGCATCTGAAAAATCTCAGCAAGCTTCTTGAAAATCTCACTAAAATCAGGGAAGTTGTATTATCTTTAAAATAGAAATTCAAAAAGAAATACAATATGGCAATAAATACTGAAAAGGAAATCCTGAATGCAATGCGCAAAAACCCGGATAACTGGAAAGGTATTTTCTACTTTAACAAGAAAGATCCGGCAATTATTGTTCCCAAGTTTCATGCATCTATGGGCTGGACCTTAAATTTTGCCAGTCCTTATGTTTATATTTTTATAGCTGCAGTGATTCTTATTGCCGTTTTTTCAGAGTACTTGCTATAGTCAAATAAATATTCTCCAAAAAAGTATCACTTAAATTAATCATTTATGAAAAAAGCATTTCTTTTCTTTCCAGTCTTACTTCTGGCAATTTTTCTCCCTGCGAATGGGCAGAATGTGAAATCCATCCTGAATAAGCACTTTTCAGCAGTAGGTCAAAGTACAATAGTGCAGGCTGAAGCAATCGTAATTACAGGCAAAATCAGTCAAATGGGAATGGAACTACCATTTACCGTTTACCAGAAAAAACCCGGAAAAGTCAGATTTGATGCTGTCTTTGATGATAAGAATCTGATTCAGGCATTTGATGGTGAAAAAGGATGGACCTTGAACCCGATGAGCGGACCGGAGCCGGTTGATATGGGAATTAGTGAAGTTAAGAACATGAAATCCATGGCTGAAATAGAGGGCAAGTTATATAACTGGAAGAAAAAGAAGTACAAAGTAAGTTATGAGGGTACGGAGGATTTCGGGGGAGTAAATATGTATAAGATAAAAGTCATTACTTCAGACGAAGAAACAATGACTTATTATATTAGCACAGTTGATTACCTGATATTTAAAGTAGATGCAAAAAACAAGGTTCAGGGTATGGATGTTGAATCATCTAAAATTTATTCGGATTACCGGGAGATTCAGGGATTCAGATTTCCCTTTAAGAATGAAACTTTTATGATGGGGCAGTCTGCAGGTGATTTACAGATACTAAGTTTTGAGATAAAAAAGGCAAAAGATGTGGATGACAAACTCTTTGTTAAACCCATTTCAAAATAACAAAATATCACCTAAAAACAAAACAGGGAATCGAATCGATTCCCTGTTTCTTTTATATGGCAGCCGGTCTGTAAGCCAGGTTCTGTATGTTCCATAGGAACACTTCTATCATTTATCTAAGCGACCTACCCTCCGGGAATTTCTGTCCTTCGCCGAGGCTTTGGACAGTGGTGGAAGCGAGCAACCTCCATTTCCCGGTATATTTGGTCTTGCAACCCGTAAGCTGAACGGCTGAGAATGTCACCATCCTCACCGGTAGGCTCTTACCCTGCCTTTTCACCATTGACCGCCAAGGCGGACTGTTATTTTCTGTTCCAGTACTATACCCTCACGGATATCTGCGCTTTCGGCAGTACGGTGCTCTGTGTTGCCCGGACTTTCCTCCCTCCCGGCAAAAAATGCCGGGAAAGCGATAGAACGACCTGCTGTGACTGCAAAGGTATTAAATAATTAAGGAATAATTACCATTGTGGCTCCGTAACCATATTCCTTAAAACTTGCATCCTGATACTGGAGATCGGGATATTGGTCGTCAAGAGCCTTACGAAGGGTAAACTTTAACTTTCCGTTTCCAACACCGTGGATAAACACTATTCTTCTTGTTTTATGGATAATTGCCGTATCGAGGGAGATTTTGAAACGAGCCATTTGCAAATCAATAATTTCCGAATTGCTTAAACCGGAAAAATTATCAGTGATAGCCTCAATATGCAAATCAATTTCCTCTGGCTCATTTTTGGATCTTTTTTCCTGCGGTATTTGTTCAGCTTTTGGTTTTAAATCTTTGTCCTTAAAGAGTTCAGTAACATCCATTCCACCGGAAGAAGA
>CAYOLQ010000061.1:7498-20806 GCA_964404825.1 uncultured Chitinophaga sp. | reverse complement strand
CCTTCTTTTTCCACTTCTCTGAGTTTTGAGCCAACTCTTGGACCAGCCAGAGCAATAATAATAAGCAAAAGGACACTAATTCCCAGGTAAAACTTTATAGCAGAACGGAAAGGTGAATAATCAGGGAATAGTGATGGATGAAGGCTCTCGGAAGCGAAATTCCTGAGTTTATTTTGTACACTCCTACTTCCAAGGTGATACAGGATAACCAGAAGCGGAATTAGCAATAATCCGTAAAGAATCTGAGTATTTGCAAACTGAATCATTTCTGAATTATTTTATCTGTCTCATTTAGTAACAATTATGGCACGTTTTTCAGAAATACCGAACGGGTGAATATCTCCAAAAAGAGAAGAACAGCTGCAGCAAGCAGCCAGGGGAAATACTCATCTTTCCGCTTACTGAATTTTTGAACATCCATTATTGTTTTTTCAAGTTTATCGATTTCCGTATAAATCTCAGCGAGCTTAGCATTATCGGTTGCCCTGAAATACTTTCCTCCTGTTTTATCTGCAATTTTTTCGAGAACAGCTTCATCTATTTCCACCTGAACATCCTGCAGACGCATCCCGAAAGGAGTATTTACCGGCATGGGAGCTGTACCCATCGTACCTACGCCAATTGTGTAAACACGAATATTATATTGCTGAGCGATATCAGCTGCTGTAACGGGACTAATCATTCCGCTGTTATTTATGCCATCGGTGAGGAGGATAACAACTTTGCTTTTCGCCTTGCTTTCTTTCAGGCGGTTAACCGAAGTTGCCAGTCCCATGCCAATAGCTGTGCCATCCTCAATCATCCCAAATTTCAGTTCGTTCATCAGGTTCAGTACAGTTGCTTTATCGCTTGTAAGAGGGCATTGGGTAAAGCTTTCAGCACTGAAAACCACAATCCCGAAACGATCTCCCTGCCTGCCGCTTATAAATTGCGAAGCCAGCTCTTTGGAGGCTTCAAGGCGGTTGGGATTAAAATCCCGTGCCTGCATACTTCCTGAAGCGTCAATGCACATTACGATATCGATTCCTTCTGAGTTTACCTGTTCCCATTCATTTGCTGACTGAGGGCGGGCAAGAACCACGATAAGCAATGCAAGAACGATGAGTCTCAATCCAAATAATAATTCCCGGATATACCAGCGTAAAGGTCTTCCCTGATCTGTAAAAGGATCCAGTGACGAAATTCTTACCGATGCACCAGCCTTCATGCCTTTCCATATATGGAAGGCAATTATTACCGGCAGAACTGCCAGAAGATAGAGAAATTGAGGATTTGCAAAATCAACATGTCTCATTCTTCAGTAGATTTATTGTTACTACTCAACTTTTCCATTTCAGTAGGTTCGGGAATAATTAGTTCTTCTTTGGTCTGGCCGACAAACAAATAGGCATTATCAAGATTACCTTGATTTTCGGCAGCAAGGGGATGACCTTTTGCAAACTTAACCATATCGGCCGTTTCCAGTATGCTTCGAAGCATTTCAAGAGGCAAATCTTCATCAGGCATTAGTTTGCGAAAATCTCTAAGGGTCTGGGAGCTCACATTTTCCATTGCAGGAATCCCGAATCGCATTTCAATGTAAACTCTTATTGTGTCGGCTAACCGTGAATAAAACTCTTTGATTCTTCCATTTTGCCAAAGCTTCTCTTCCCTAATTCTGTCGAGTTCCCTCATTGCAATTATATGAGCCGGTAAAGCTTTTTCAGCGATTTCTTCCTGTCTCTTTTTCCTGAAAAGGCGGATAAGGAATAGAATAATTAATAACATCACAATACCCAAAGCCAGACCAATTCCTGTTTCGGGCAGAATTTCCCTTATTTGGAATGGCAGGTTTAAGGGAGGCTTTATATCCCGGATCTCTTCGGAATTTATTTCAGGGGATAATACTGTAAAAATAAGTTTACCGGAATAAAGAGTATCAATGGCATTATCAAAAGTAAATATCAGGGGGATCTCAGGAATGGTATATACACCGGGAGTAAATGAGCTAATTACCAGTTTATAAGACAATTGATTTGGTGATTCTGTAAGTACTGAATCAATAATTTCAATTTCCGCAGACAGGCTGTCTTTCAGATTTACAGGCCGGAGGACAACTTTTGTATCCTTTTCAACAGACAGGATTAAACTGGTTCTTTCGCCGATTTGAATAGTGTCCGACTGTAAATTTACAGTAAACTGTAACAACTGCCCCTGAGCAAATGCTGTAAAGCTCAGCCAGAGTAGTACCGGAATAAAAATTCTTGCAGAATATTTTTTTACAGAGGCTGATTTCATTTTTACCGCTTTTTAAAAAGAGTGATCAGAGGTTTAACATAGTCTTCGGAAGTACTGACGGAAGTATTGTCAACTCCTGTTCTGCTGAAAGTGTTCTGTAATTGTTTCTGTCTTTTATTCCAATTTTCGGAATATTTTTTCCGTGTGGTTTCAAGTGAAGTATCCACCCACTTATCAGTACCTGTTTCACTATCAGTAAACTTAACCAGTCCCATATCAGGAATCTCCTTATCTCTCCGGTCATATACCTGGAGTGCAACAATATCATGTTTACGGCTGGCGATTTTAAGAGGCTCCTCAAAATCGGGGCAGATAAAATCGGATATAATAAAAGCAGTGCATCGCTTCTTAATTGCATTTGTTAGGAAAATCAGAGGTTCATTCAGATTGGTTTTTGTACTTTGGGGATCAAATTCTATGAGTTCCCTGATAATATGAAGAATGTGCTTCTTTCCTTTTTTCGGGGGGATAAATTTCTCTACCCGATCACTGAAAAGAATCAGACCAATTTTATCGTTATTCTGAATAGCTGAAAAGGATAAAACAGCCGAAATTTCTGTCAGGATGTTTCTTCTGATTTGGGAAACCGAACCGAAATTCCTGCTACCGCTGGTATCCACCAGCAAGAGGACAGTAAGTTCTCTCTCTTCTTCGAAGACTTTAATATAAGGATGGTTAAAACGTGCGGTTACATTCCAGTCGATATTCCTGATATCGTCGCCATACTGGTATTCCCTCACTTCTGAAAAGGTAACTCCCCGACCCTTAAATGCACTGTGGTATTCCCCTGCAAAGACGTGTTGGGAAAGTCCTCTTGTTTTTATTTCTATTTTCCTGACTTTCTTTATCAGTTCTGATGCATCCACTTTAGAAACCATGACTTTTTAGCTTGTTCTGTTACTTTTTTTTTGTGGTAACCACAAAATACCATTCTTTTTCCTCAAGAGTAATATCGAATTTCTCAGATCCTTCGGTAAACTCCCAGCTTGTCTTGGATATTTTTTTATATCGTTTATTGAAATCTTCCTTAATAAAATCAAATTCTGAATAGTCGCAAATCATTCTGGTATGGGTTGAGACATTCTCTTCTGAAAAGAACACAATCAGGGTTTTGGTACCTGCTGTATTCAGGAATTTAAGGTAATTAAACGACTCGTTCTTTGAACTGTTGTCGAGATTAAATCCCTTCATCTCCTTTCTTATGTACTCTTCAGCGCCTTGCTTAGGTATTCCAATCAGTATCTGAGCAGAAACCAAATTTATTGAGGCCATTAGAATCAAAACACCCAGACATGCTTTTTTCATAGTTCAGGTTTAAGGAACTTCAATTTTATTCAAAATTCCGGTAATAATCTCTTCACTTGTAATATTTTCTGCCTCGGCCTCATAACTTAATCCTATTCTGTGTCGCAAGACATCATGACATACAGCCCTGATGTCTTCCGGAATCACATATCCCCTTCTCTTAATAAAGGCATATGCTTTGGCAGCTTTTGCAAGGTTGATGCTCGCGCGCGGGGATCCCCCGAAAGAAATCATGGGGACATACTGGGGCAAACCAAACTTGTCCGGTTCACGCGTTGCGAACACGATATCGAGTATATAGTTTTCAATTTTCTCATCCATATAAACTTCCTTCACCAAATCCCGTGCCCTAAGTATATCGGCAGGTTTCAGAATTTTATTTACAAGTGGAAAATCCTTTCCGATATTTTCCCGGATGATGGAACGCTCCTCTTCCCTGAGAGGATATGTAATAACCACCTTCAGCATAAAACGGTCTACCTGAGCCTCCGGCAGGGGATAGGTTCCCTCCTGTTCTATCGGATTCTGAGTAGCAAGCACAAGGAAAGGTTTCTCGAGGGGAAAGGAACTCTCGCCAATGGTAACCTGCTTTTCCTGCATAGCTTCCAGAAGCGCGCTCTGAACCTTTGCCGGAGAACGGTTGATTTCATCCGCGAGGATAAAATTAGCAAAAACAGGACCTTTTTTAACAATGAATTCTTCCTTTTTCTGACTATAAATCATGGTTCCTGTAAGATCGGCAGGAAGCAAATCGGGGGTAAACTGGATCCGGCTGAATTTTGCATCAATGGTATCTGCGAGGGTTTTAACCGCAAGGGTTTTTGCAAGTCCGGGAACACCTTCGAGCAGAACATGACCGTCGGAGAGCAGACCAATAAGAAGGGCTTCCATCAGGTGTTTCTGACCCACGATTACCTTTTGCATCTCTAGGCTAATCAGATCGACGAATTCACTTTCCTTTTTTATTTTTTCGTTTAGCTCTTTGATATTGACTGTTTCGTTCATAGCATGAAAAATTATTTGGTCAAAATTTTCGACACAAAAATGGATAAAAAATGACTCTTTTCAAAATTTTCGACCTTCACCTAAGTCTTTAAATACACTATTTACGGGCGATTTTATGTTAAAAAATGTTAACAGGAAGGAAATAATACCCATTCCATGGTCACAAACAATTCAGAAACAGTTTTGATTGCTGATGAAGAAATTCAGTTGCCTTAATTAATCAGGAATTACCTGTGCTGGTCTATTAAAATCACATTTCCGTCGGGGTCAGCTATCATAAGACTTGCCGGGCCGGAGCTGGTCTCGTCTGCTTCAGTTATCAGTGAAATGTCGTTTTGTATCAGTTGTTTCTGGATTTCTCTGATATCATCAAACGTTTCGAGGTTGTTTGCGTTTTCATCCCAGCCCGGATTAAAAGTTAAAATATTCGCTTCAAACATTCCCTGAAAAAGTCCGATGAGGGAATTCTCATTTTTCATTATGAGATAATTTTTGTTTATATCACCTGCAAAAACCTTAAATCCAAGGTTTTCATAAAACTCTTTTGAGGCTTTAATGTCGTCGACATTAAGACTTATTGAAAATGCTCCTAATTTCATAGTGTTTGGTTTTTCATTGTTTGACTGAATATTTGATTGCACGATAGTACTTATTTGTTGTTTGGTGATTCTGGTGCTGGTGTTTGCTCCGCTCAAGCTGCACGAAAGCGATGTGCCAAGTATTTTTTTGAGTTAGCTTTACGCCTCAGAGAAAATCTGTTTAGTGATTGAGGTGTAGCTTTTTCCGCATCAGATTAGTCCAAAACAAATAGCAATAAAACTGGGTCCGTTTAATCCACCATGCATTATCACTCCTATCCATGAGTTTTTAGTTTTTTGAACAATCCATGACAGAATAAAAATTATGGGAATCAATGTAATCAGCAATTGCCATCCAAAAGCAATATGAAATAATCCCCATCCAAATCCATGAATCAGCCAGGTATATTTACCAAAAGTAAGTTCTTGTCTGGGCAACATTACCCCTCTCCACAAGAATTCCTCTCCCAATATATTTAAAATCCAGTATGGCAACCACACCAGGAGTAACCAGTACCGACCTTTTGATAAAGGCTCGAAAGACATAAATGCCGGTGAATGGTCAAATTTACCCAAAACAAGTTCAAGACCTTTCATTGCGATCATACTTAAAACACCAATAAGTACCAATCCGACAAAACACCAAAGCAAATCTGATTTGGTAATTTTGCGAAACCGTAAACGCTCAGTCCAGGTACTTTTTGATATTTTAAAACCTTCTGCTCTCAGAATCAATATACCGGTAAGTATCAAAGGTGTAAAAATCCCCAAACCACCCACAATAAACCAGAATAGAATTGTTTCTTGTCCGGTGACTCTACTCAGATATGGGATTAAATACTTTGTCAGACAAAACATTACTATTGCCGCAGGAAAATAAATGCTAAAAGATCCAACAAGTCCAAGTTTTTTAATTTCCGGTTTTGTCTTCATATAATGAAAAACCTCCTATTACAAATTATCATCAGTTTTGCTAATCAGAACTTTATCAATTTTATTTCCATCGATATCAACAACCTCAATAACATAATTCTTATAAACTACTTTATCGCCAACATGAGGTAACTTGTTTAAATGATTAATTACAAATCCGGCAACTGTTGAATAATTAATCTGTTCGAAATCGACCCAGAAGTCCGTCATAATCTCACTGAGAGTTTCAATGGGTGCATCGCCACTCACGAGGGTCGATTTATCTTCCCTGACAAAAACATCCGGTTCAAAAGTTTCGCCTTCGTCAGGTATTTGTCCCACAATATTCTCAATAATATCGTGAAGTGTTATCAGGCCTTCAAAACCGCCGTATTCATTAACAACGCAGCAGATATGTGTTTTTTCCTTCCTAAGCAACGATAAAACCTTTTGAGCATCCATGGTTTCGGGAACAAAAAGTGCTTGTTTAATCAGATCACTGATATTAAAATAATCTGAATCAGATAGTTTCTTGAAAAACTCACTGACTTGCAATATGCCTATGACATTATCAAAATCACCATTGCAACATACTAGCTTGGTATGTTCTGATTTCAATAATACATTTTTTATTTGCTCATTTGATTGGTTTATATCGAGCCATTCGATTTCTGTTCTGTGAGTTAGAATATGCTTAGCTTTTTTATCAGAAAAATAGAAAACTTTTTCATGAATTTTATTTTGCTCCTTTTCTATAACACCATCATGTGAAGCGGTTTTAAGCATCTGACGTAATTCAGACTCGGTTATTTGCTCGGAATGTTTTTTTATACCCAGTAATTTATTTATAAATAAAGTAGATAGCGATAAAAGGCGAACTATTGGGTAAAATGCCCAGCTAAAGTAATAAATTACAGGTGCTACGATAACAGCGATCTTATCGGGGTTATTAAGGGCAATTGTTTTAGGAACTAATTCACCGATCACAATCGAAAAAAATGTGATTACCAGTATAGTTAATGTTAGTGCAATCTCTTTTGCGTATTGGGCAATGGGCTCAAATTGTTGAAAAAAGGGAGTAATATCATCGGCAATATTTAATCCACCGTATACACCGGTAACAATTCCTATTAAGGTAATTCCAACCTGAATAGCTGAAAGAAAATTCTCTGAATTTTCCAGTAATTTTAAAGCCAATTTTGCGCCCTTACTTCCGGACTTTTTTTTCTGTTCGAGTTTTGATTTTTTACATGATACCAAGGCAATTTCAGAAAGCGCAAAAAATGCATTTAACATTATCAAAAAAACCAATACTAATATTTCCATTTTTTAATAGTAAGATTAGATGCACAACATAAAATTTTCACCACAAATGTATTGAAGTATTTTGATAGTGGCTGTCGTAAAAATTGATAAATTAGGGTGAAGAGCAAAGCATAAAACAAACGTAAACAAATTGCAGGACTAAACATAAAGAATAATCCCTTGATACAATTGAAATTAATTATTTGTTAAAAAAAAATAAAAACATGATTATGATTGTTTTTAGAATACTTTTGCCATAGGAAATCTATAAAACAATTGTACAGTTTTGAGTTCTTAAAGGGTATATTATTTAGTAATGACATTAGCTATTAATTATCTCGCCTGTCTTTTACCATTTGGCAACCGCCAAAAATGTGTTATCCTTTCATAATTGTAATTTACTGTTATAAGGTATAAACAAAGTGTTGCGGGCCAGGAGGCAACACGGAATTCCTTTGAATAGTAATGAATCTTACATTATTGTATTTAAACTATTTTATTAAAAAGTTGTTGGTTGAAATAATAAATAAGCAGAAGTAAATATATTATGGCAAAGCCTAATCGTAGTTCAGCATATTCAATATCATTGATTAATCGTTATTATAAGATTACAAAGTTCTATTCCTTTTTGAAAGATACAGCTATAAAAGGCGGTATAGCAATTGTAATTTTTGTAGGAATTTTCCTTTTGTTAGAATTATTATTTTTGGATTTTAATTCACTTCTAGACAATGTAGTAGCAACATATACAACCACAGCAATATTATTTGTTTTTCTTATTTCGGAAACCTTGCTGGGATTGGTTCCTCCCGAAATATTTATAGCATGGGCTTCAAAAACTGTCTCACCATGGTTATTCCTTTTTGCATTAGCTACTATGTCCTATTTAGGTGGAATAATCGCATATTTTATAGGCAACCGGTTATTTTTAATTCCCGCTGTGAAAAACCATATTGAAAATAAAATCTCAAAACACATCGTAAACCTCAAAAAATGGGGCGGATTGTTTGTTTTTATTGGAGCAATGTTGCCTATTCCACATTCCATCGTAAGTTTAGCATGCGGTTTAATTAAATATAAATTCCAGCATTATTTACTTTGGGCATTATTCAGATACGTGCGATTTGCCATATATGCGCTGATTATCTTTAAGATATTTTAATCCTCAGGACTGATTTTAATATTAAATCTGATATTTTGAGGTGCGAAAGATCAATATTTGAGGAATGAATCGGGTAATAAAGTGATGGTGATGTCCACACTATATGGCACCTAAATTATCTTTATCTATTAAGCATAACAGTTAATAAGAATCAATACTCCTTTAAACACCAAAGCAAATCTGAATTGGTAATCAAGTCCAAGTTTTTTAATTTCCGGTTTAGTTTCCATGTTTTATGTATACTTTTAAATTATCATAAGGATAAAAGTCCTGTCTTATCCAATAATAAAAATTGTTTATTAATGAAGTGGTATCGGATTGGCATTTGTGTTCAAACCAAATAACTAAAACAATTTCATTGATATTTAATGCCTTAATTCATAGCCTTATTGTAGTTCCAAATCTTAATCCAAAGTGTTCTTTAAAATATAACTCCTCAGGGAGAAAGCCTTCAGTTTTGTATATCATTCCTAAATCAATTGAAAAACCTTTTGTCCGGGAATTATGGTTATTAAAAAAGAAATATTTAAAATCCACATCAATTGCTCCACCTGAAAAGGAATCACTTGTGTTAAAATCATAATCTTCAGGTTGACTCCAATAGTGACCTGAAATATTTGTATACATTTTTTTATGTAACCGGAAATCAATGACCCTTATTCCAAAGCCGTTAAACCAATTACTTCGGTTCTGAAATTGCCTGGCATAGCCATGAATATTAAGATCTTTATATTTTATCCAGATATTCTCATCAATAAAATCTCCGAAAGGAGCCATTGTATATCCCATACCAACATTCATTTTCAAATCATCGCTAACTTTGAAATTACCCATTCCTAACATTAACGGATTCAGTAAATTAAGTAAGGAACGGTAACCCATTCTGTGTACATATTTTCTCTCTTCACCCGTTAATTCTGCATATTTTGTATATCTGTAAAAATCCATATCAGGCCTGAACAAATGCCTTGCAGCTCCATATGTATCGTAACCGACAATATCTCTTTTTAGTTCATTCTCCTCTTCTTCAAGTTCAACTTCAAATCCGAATAGTCCTGTAACATAATATTGTAATATGGTCATTTTGCGTAACCAATATTCAAATTTATAGTATTTGAAATTATCTTTCTCAAAGCTGCCAAGCGTCTCCATCCGATTAGTTAACATATAATCTGACTCTAATCCACCTGAATGTAATCTGATATAGGAGGGCAGATCATTATCCCTGAGGTTAATTAGTGTTTGATCTGTTACTCCCTTTACATATGCAGCGCCGTATTTGTTGAAATAGGGTTGAGATATAGAGCCGATGTTATTAACTGTCAATATGGAACGATGTCCTTCTTCGTGAGTTAATGGCAGAAAAAACAATGCCTGCAAACTTATTTGTATCATTTCCGCAACAGATTCATTTTGTGTTGCAGAATAAATCCCTCTGGCAAACAATCTGTATACTGACAAGTAGCTTTGATTAACCTGTCTCATTGTAAACAATTGAGACGGCGAATCCTGAATAATAAAGCTATAATCAGTAAATTCTCTCAGAGTATCTTTCTGTCCGGATACCTGTAAAAAAGGGAGCAATAAAAAATACAATGTGAGTTTTCTCATGATTCTTTGAGATGATACCTGTTTTCATATGCAAAACATTTAAAATCAGAATCTCCTTTTTGGTCTAATCGGTTCAGGTTACATAAAATCTCTTCGGTCACATCTTCATCTTTTATGCACGACAAACACAATTGCGGTTTTGGGTATAAATCAGGATTTAATTCGTTTCCGTCATCATCAAAGTATCCGTTCATAATTGCTTATTTTTAATTTTCCAAATATTTATTTCTACGGCATAAAGTTTTGGTTATCATTAAATCGTTATCAAAGTATTTATGTTTAGTGCATCATTTATGAAGCATTCAACTTCATTCTGAATATTAATTCGTGTTTTAAACTTTCACCCCCATTAGCAGAATATCATCCACCTGCTCTTCTGTGTCCCTGAAATCCTGGTGCTTTCGAAGAAGTAAACTTTCCTGTTCCTTTAAGGGGAGATGGGATATTTCTTCCAGCAATTGTTTCAGGTTCTTTGAAAGGAATTTACTTCCGGAGGGGCTAATCTGGTCGGAATAGCCATCTGAAAACAAATAAACAATTGAATCTGGTTCAAGAATTATTTGATTGTTAACAAACTCCTTTTCAGCGATATAGATACCGATGGGGTTTCTGACTGACTTAATCTCGGTGAGTTTTCCTCCCGAAACTATATAAACAGAATTGTTTGCTCCTGCATATTGCATTTCGAGAGTTCTCCTGTTAAAGATGCAGAGTGACATATCCATGCCATCCTTAGCTTCCCCTTCCCTGCCGGTCTGACTCAGTGCTGATTTAACCCTGTATCGCAATGAATTAAGGATATCTGCAGGTGTAAAGTCATGGGAAATTATCAGCTCTTTGTTCGAATTAATAATATCATTGAGAAGGGAAACACCCAGCATACTCATGAAAGCTCCCGGGACTCCATGTCCGGTGCAATCTGCTGCACTTATAATTGTGATTTCAGAGTCAAGATGTCGGATAAGGTAAAAATCTCCGCTAACAATATCCCTCGGCAGATATAGAACAAATAGTTCGTTTGAAAGATTTCTGATTATTTCTTCCGAGGGCAAAATTGCAGATTGAATGCGCCGTGCATAGTGAATGCTATCGGTTATCTCTTTTTTCTGTCCCTCAACAATTTCCTTTTGACGGTTAATTTCTTCTTTTTGCTTTTGCAGGAGCTTGTTATCTCTTTTTTTGATTAGCAGACTCCGCAGAATAAAAAACGCTGTTATGGCAAGAAGTAAAGCACCTCCTAACAGAAAGTCACGGGTAATCTGAAGTATTTTCTGCCGCTGTTTCAGAATTTCATTTTCCTTTTCCCCCTTTTCTGTTTCATACCGGGTCTGAAGTTCAAGTATTTGATTCTGCTTTTCCAGACTCATCACAGAATCTTTTATATCATCATATTTTTGGAGGTAAAGGAAAGCACTTTTAAAATCATTCCGGGAGGAATGTGTCATAGCTGCTTCGTAATAAACATCCTGTAACAGATTTGGCGCACCAATTTTTTCAGCTAATTCAGAAGCTTCGCTAAGTAATTTTTCACTTTTCTCAAAGTTGTTTTTCAGCTTTTCAATTCTTGACATCGCGATAAGACAGTAGGCTGCATTTTCGGTATTTCCCTCCGAAATATAATTTGAATAGGCACTTTGGTAATTCGAAAAGGCTGTGTCGATCAATCCACGTTGCTCATATACCTGTGCTAAAGCAAAAAGAGCATTTGAAATATCATTATTACTCATGATCTCCCTGCTTACGTCGAGTGATTTTTTATAAAACCAAACTGCCCGGTCGAGGCTATCGCGCAAACCAGCCAATTGTCCGAGAGAAGAATAGACCTTAATCAGACCAAGTTTATTTCCGGTCCGGCTATAAATTTCAGAGGCTTCAATATTGTAGTCGAATGCCTTCAGATAGTCCTGCATAAAATAGTATACATTGGCAAGGCTTATCTTTGCGTATGCTATCAATTTATCATCACTGATTTTTTCACTTATTTGCTGACCTTTGAAATAATAAAGCAAAGCACTGTCGTACTGAGCCATGTTTTCATAGACCGTTCCAATGCAAAAAAGGGAAACCGCTTCACCCGAACTTCTTCCCAGTTCCTGATTTATGGAAAGGGATTTACGATAAAACTCAAGCCCTTTAGAATAGTCATTCCGGCTATGACTGATTATACCCAGATTATTGTAGCATATCGCTTCACCTGCCTTATCTTTTATCTTTTCCATAAGCTTAAGTGCATCACGATTAAGTTCCTCGGCTTTGGAATAATCCGCTTTTGTTTGTTCAATATTTCCAAGTTGAACCAGAGAATAAGCAATCCCTTTATTGAATTTCAGCCTTCTGGCTTCTTTAATAGCCATTTCTGCATATTCAACCGATTTATTGATATTCATGAACTGTAATTCATGGGAGATTCTGTAATAAAGCATGACCTTCCCTGTATCTGTTTTAACAGACTTCAATTCAAGTAAAAGACTGTCGAGCTTGTTATTATTCTGTCCTGAAAGGATTTGGAATGAAAAAACGATTAATAAAAGACAAAATAAGTGTTTCATTGCAAATGGGTTTTATTTTCCCGGACGTGTCAATTTAAAACCTGTCACATTCAACTTAGGATCTTCGTTAGGATTATAATCCGGTAAATTTGAATAAATGATATCACCATTTGAGCTCACCCATCTGTTTTTCCAATTATCGGTATCGACTTCAATCTCATCGGTAAACGGGTTTTTATATTCATTTTGTCCTGTAAGGTTAAGGTACATATCCTTACTTATTTCGGAATATGTTTTCCTCCTGTTTTCATTAATTGCGTTATCAATAGCCTGCAGTTCCTGCTGCGTAGCAAGTATCTGTCCTGAGCGCTGGCGTTGCCCGTTAATTTCACGGGTAATCCATGTCAAGCTCCAATTCCCGGAGTTCTGAATGGTACTTAAAACAGGTTCCCATGAGGAAAGCTGACCCTCAGGTGTGCGTATAAGCATGGTACCTCGATTCTTCCACAACCCTCCCCCATTAACACCATAATCTTCAATGGCAGTTACCATTCTTTCTTGGTAGGTTTTTCCGTTTTCATGGTAGGAATACTCCATCAGGTATGCAGAATAACTCATGTTCGTTACAGTGTTTAGGGTAGGATCCATTGAATTACGATATTGT
>CAYOLQ010000061.1:4672-7488 GCA_964404825.1 uncultured Chitinophaga sp. | reverse complement strand
CGCAAGTCCGGGTTGAGATTTACCGGTAATTATTTTTATATTTGTCGCACTTGGATGGGCATATGGAACTGCAACTTCAAGTATAAAATTCTCAGGGGATCGTTTTCTCCTTACAAGCGTATTGTTGAATATCGCATCTTCAGGATTACCCCAGGCCTGAGACTGGTCGATGCAAAGTATTTCAGGAAGCCAGCGAATCATAACCGATCCCTCCGCATCTTTCTTAACGGAGAGATCAAACTTGCATTCAACCATATTATTAACCCCGGCAATATTAGGATCAAGTAAACGGATTGCACCCCCTTCCAAAATCCAGTCTTTCGGAACAAGCAGACTGAATGCATTCTCTACCGGTTCATTAAGCCGTTTGAAGTGGATTGCGCCCTCCTGAGCCTTTAGAGTCAAACCTAAAAAAAACAAAACGATACCTGTTAGAATAATCCTCATGTAACTGATGTTATTGGCAAGATTAGCAAAAATGATATTTATTTTAAAATCACTCCCCACTCAGCCACAAAAAATCCTTCTCTATTGAACCTGTCAATTGTAGGAATCGATACTTTATCTTGTAATTGATTGTTTCCTTTGATGACATAAAAAAGTCTCAGTATGTTTTCGGGTTGCTTTGAAAAATTCAATTGGACAACATCGTCTATTATGCTTTTCTTTTGCGGGTGAATCGAATATAATGGAAA
Source organism: uncultured Chitinophaga sp. (assembly GCA_964404825.1). Lineage (GTDB taxonomy): Bacteria > Bacteroidota > Bacteroidia > Bacteroidales > JACJXF01. The sequence goes on along the minus strand of CAYOLQ010000061.1, from coordinate 6,793 downwards.
TTCATTAAGTCGTGGTATCCAATATTCAATAAAATCATCAATTTCTCTACCCCTGAACCCATAATCAGTCATGTTTTGCCTAAAAAACGATTCTAATTTATCAGTCTGTATAATCCATCCATAATCTCTTTGCCAGACATCAGGCTGTGTGCTCTCATAAAACAAATATGAATATGTATTATTTATCAATCCGGAAGTATCAACCTTTATATTCCAACCTGTTCCGTATTCAGGGATTGATGTAACAATCTTTCCTCCCACCGGAAAATTTAGTTTTACAGACAATTCGATAAGCTCATTCGGATATATGTAAATATTTGGTTTATAAAGCATAATGCAGGTATCACATTCATTGTCTCTGTCATCTGGCTCGCAACCCTGAAAAGGAACTGATAGTATCATATACATGAAAATCAGTAATGGTAATCCTGCAATTTTTATTGCTCTCATATTTTAAATCTTGTTTCTATTATAGGATGAAATACCTGCTTGTGTGGTTGCGTCCCATTTGTGACATTGTATGGCGGCTAACCTCATGAACTCATTTTTTCACCTAAACTTCTCCATACATATAAGCCCTGAAAAAATCTCCTTATATAAATCAAATGTAAAAAAAAATGGTCAAATGGAGATAGCTGCTTATTCTAATAAATTCTTAAAAGCTGATCCAAAAATTAAATAACCGGTATTTCCTGCAATCGTGCCCTCGTTTTGTCCCCAGAGAAAGGGCCAGTCGTCGTAGTTTTCAAAGTGGTCGGGTTTTCTGAACAATATACCCGGAGCAACATTGCCCGGAATAAATGAGAAATCAGCCCTGTTATTGCCATAAAAAACCGCTTTGGGACGAGCAGCGCCCACTGTTGCCACAAACGAATAATTGTGATACGGATGGCAGCCAAATAACCAGCTGGTGATTTTGAAAGCATGGCTGGGGTCGATAATATCAGGGAAATGTTTGCTGGCAAAGCAAACGGTAGTCCCAAAGCTCACAACTCCTCCGTTTCCTGCCCAGTTCCCAAGTCCGATGGGCACTCCATAGGGGTTATCCATTTCAAGCCCGTCGAGGTATTCTTTGTACTTTACAACAAATGGTCGGAGTTTTTCTTTGAAGGATACGTCCATGTGTGGTATAGCATCCAGTGCCGTGGAAATGGTGAAACTGAGGTTTCGATCGAGTGCAGGCCATAAAAGTTCCTGAAATGTATCAAAATATTGTTTCTCCCCTGTTGAGATATACAGTTGGAGATTGGTGGCTATATTTGCTCCGGCTCGCCAATTACGGTTATCCTGAGGCTGATTGGCATGTAATTCCGTTGCCTCCTTAAGTAGTCTTTTCGACTGTTGCAATGCCCTTGCCGAAAGATCGTCATTATATCCCTTCAACGCACGACTTGCTGCGGCAAACGTCGTTGCTGCCCGGAGATCAAGGCCGGGATTACGGCTTGTAAATGCCCACATATCATCCTTAACTCCGCTCGAGCGACCATCAGGGGCTATTTCGTAAGGGCCAAGGTCCGGATTATATGGAAGTCCGTCGGTTATGGAGGCCGCGTCACCAAGGTGATGGTAATTATCGAGAACAGCATTAGAGAGAGTTTGTGCCATATGACCGATAATCTCTGCCTGTGCTACCAGGTTCAACGTTCCGTGTTCAATAAACTGCAACATATCCGGTGTTCCATCCGGTCGGTGAAGATCAACATAACGTTGATTCTGGTTAACAAATATCTGATCACGTAAGGGCTTGAAATATTCCCATGTCTGGACAAAGTTCTGCACCACTCCAATGTTCGCTCCGGTTTCGATATCAAAATCTCCGGCATCGAAAAAACCACCTGTGTTTAATCCGGGGATTAATTCCAGTGCTTTAAATCGGGTATCGGTTGTTGGTCCTTGTGCATGAAGGTCGAAATGATCTGTGTCCGGCGGAGCCTGTAGATAACCTTCCTTAAAAGGCTCACCGTGCCAGACCCTGTAAGCCTCGTTTACGAACATATGATTCATGTGGATGGGTATCCATATATCGCTGGTGGCGTCGGTGATCTTATCGTAAACGTTATTTTCTATTATAAAATTATTCGTTTTAAAGCCTCCGTACTGAATATAGTAAACACCAGGGTT
>CAYOLQ010000061.1:1969-4662 GCA_964404825.1 uncultured Chitinophaga sp. | reverse complement strand
TCGCTTTGCCGTCGTCATCTATTTTATATAGTGAGGCTTTTGTAAGCGGTGAGTCTTTCTTGTCGAGTTCAATTACAGCTACTTTGGGTTGCGAAGGAATATAGCCCACCTGAGAGAAACCGATATTTGGCTCACGTACCCAGCCTTTAATGGCATTTGGTTCAACTGTCCAGGTCAGAACTTTGCCGGTTTTTCCTGCAGGGAGTAAACTGCGAACGACAAACCATCCGTTTTGAGCCAGCACCCGGCCGTCGAAAAGCATCAGATCGGCATCATGCGAGGTAATTTTAACCAAACGTTCAGGTTCATCGGGTGCAAGAAGAAACGTACGTCCGGTTTCGAGAGGCAGTGGATCAATAAACAGGCCGGTTCCCCTGTCGTCTGAAGTAACATACCCCTTGAATTGCTTTGGTTTTTCAGTATTGGGCCTTGTAATGGTGTTACCAACCACATAGCGCGGGAACCGGTTGTAGCGGCCATCCATCAGATAAGTCTTTCCCCAATACTGCGAGGGAAGAAACTCAAGATTAAATCCGGCACTCCCTTCAAGCGCTTTGGGAACGGGCTTATCCAGGTAAACAGATATCTCAACACCTTTACCTTTTGCTGTGACAACCACCCGGGAATCAAAATCGTAATCTTCGTACCTTAACACAGACTCAACAGTTTTGTCCGTTTTGTTTACCGTCCGGTTTGATATTGCCGGAACAAGATCCCACTGCTCCGGAGTGTTGGAAAGTCTCACAGCACCGCCTTGTGATGTTCTGACACCATGGTGAATCAATTCTATACCGGCGTTCTTCTCATCGTTAAAGCCTCCGGTAAACAGGTTATTGTACACAAGGATATTGACACCCTGCGTCTCAAAATATTCAAGATCATTGAGTATCAAATCCTGGCCGGAAGTGTTATTGAATGCTGCTGCTAGCAGCAATATAAGTGATGAGAATTTTAGCCTTTTCATCTTGATCAAAAATTAAAATTACTTGTTTGTTGCTGCTGGTGTTCTGTCGCTGGTTAATTTCTCCATTTTTCCAATAGTCTTCAGCAATATTGAGTTTTGATAATAGTCTAAATGCTGGTATAACAATTTCATTTAAAGATATAATCATTTCGTCTCTGCTCAAACTACTCATTTTCTTACTTTTTAGGCAGTCTATGATGTTGCGCTTTTCCTTTCACTTTGAGCAATGCCTGCAGCCAGGCCCAGTGCGGGCTTTCGGAGCAAAATTCCTCAAGCGAAAATAAAGTTACTTTGAAAAGCTGAGATATGCAAACCAAGTGAGCGCCCGCATTGGGTATCACCCGAGCTTATCACCCAAAAATGCCGGGACAACATATTTTTTTTGCCAAGCAGAATTTTTCGCACGTTCCGCAAACATTTTTCAACCAGCACTAAACTATCAACATAGCAATAATGAAATTTTTGACAGTCTGATAAAGTTTGGCGAAGATCATTTTAACGATATCATAAAGATTGACTATTTTGCCGTGTCGTTGCCCGATATGCAGGTATTCGACACAGATCCTGACCAGAAAAACCAGATTCACTGCTTGTATATGCAGGGTCTGGGCTATCTGGGGAAAGGAAGTGAGGAAGATATAAAAAAAGCAGCATCGCTTTTTGCAAATGTTCTCAAACTGGATGTTAACCATCAGGGCGCATTGGCACACCAAAGAATAGAAACTAACATTGAAAACGCTTAACATTTGAAAACATGAACGATTCCACGCACTCTTTTAAAACGACCTACATTATAGGAATTTCCTTCATTTCAGCCCTTGGCGGTTATCTCTTCGGCTTTGATTTCGCGGTAATTGCCGCGGCATTGCCTTTTCTGCGCGACATATTTGATTTAAGTCCGTGGTGGGAAGGATTTCTTACCGGAACACTGGCACTCGGTTGCATTGCAGGCACTCTTTTAGCGGGTAAAATTGCCGATACTTACGGTCGCCGGCCCGGTCTCTTGATTGCTGCTGCAATTTTTGCAGGATCCTCAATCGGGATGGCATTTTCCAACTCCCTTAACTCTTTCCTGGTAATGAGGTTTTGCGCCGGTATCGGGGTTGGAATGGCATCAATTCTGAGTCCGCTTTATATTGCCGAAGTATCCCCCGCTCATGTCAGGGGCAGAAACGTTGCGATCAACCAGCTGACAATCGTTCTCGGCATCCTGATTACCAACCTAGTGAATTACAGCCTTTCCGACCAGGGTCCCGATGCCTGGCGCTGGATGTTCGGTTTGGGAGCAGTACCTTCTGTTTTCTTTTTCATGGGAGTGCTTTGGCTTCCCGAAAGTCCAAGGTACCTTGTAAAAGCCGGGAAATTTGACAGAGCACAAACCGTGCTTGGAAAAATCGGTAATAGAAGTTTTGTTCAAGACACATTTCAAAACGTTGAGCAATCCCTGCATGGAGTCAAAAAAGTTCCCCTGAGAGAAGTATTTAGCAAAGCAGTTCGTCCGGCCCTGATTGTTGGAATCGGGCTTGCTGTCTTCCAGCAATTATGCGGTATTAACGTTGTTTTCAATTACACCTCCACAATATTTGAATCGGTTGGGGCTAACCTCGACAGGCAACTTATGGAGACAGTTCTGATCGGTATCGTTAATCTTGTTTTCACCATTATTGCGATGTGGCAGGTAGATAAACTTGGCCGGCGACCACTTATGCTGATCGGATCCTTTTCCCTG
>CAYOLQ010000061.1:0-1959 GCA_964404825.1 uncultured Chitinophaga sp. | reverse complement strand
AATAGTTTATCTTGTGCTGTCGACACTACTCAAAATAAAAGTGGGTCCGGGTTGGATATCCCTTTTTGTGCTAATGGCAATTGCCACTTACGCAGTCTCACTTGCACCTGTAACATGGGTACTCATTTCTGAGATATTCCCTAATAAAATACGCGGTACTGCCTCCTCTGTTGCTGTTGTTTCCCTCTGGGTTGCCTATTTCATTCTTGTATTCACTTTTCCGATCCTTGCAAGCAAATTAGGTACTTATGGCCCATTTTACCTTTATGCAGGAATCTGCTTCATCGGATTCGTTTTTATTTTTACTAAGGTAAAAGAAACAAAGGGTAAGACGCTTGAGGAACTTGAGGGAGTTATGGCCGGACATTGATAATACCGATTATAAATAAATGAGCAAAAATCAAATTACAGGTTCCTGATCAGTTTGCCTGCGCTGATATAAGGAATTGTATCTTTGCCTCCGTTAACATCAAAACTTTCAACATCGTGACCGCCAGGAGGCATAGGATGGAAATTTTCTATTTTACCTGCAACAACCTGATATTCCTTTTTTTCAAAAATTTCTCTTGTTTTATTTCGCTCTTTAATTCCACTCGGAACTGTCAATAATAGGGTTATCAAAGCAAATCCACTAAAAATAAATCCAAAGACTATTGCAGACATTCTTTTGGGAGAAGTACTTTTGTTGTATTTAATGTTAATCCAGGAAATTCCTACCCCAACTACAACAAATAGCAAAGGCATTTGTGTAATCATTTCAAATCCTTTGTCTGTTACTTCAAAAACTGTTTTGTAATCCATATGTTAATTGTTCGCAATTCGTTTCTTACTATTGGTGCAACGTTTGGCTGCTACCCAGGTAGGGCAAATTAAGAAAGACTTCTGCGAATTGTTATATCTTAGCATTTCAATATTTTTTCATACGAACGGCATTTCCCTACATGCGGGTAGTTGCTGTTACCACACGTTTTTTAATCATAATGAAATCTGCATTTAGCAATTTGTATTTCATCATCTTTCACCTGGTAAATCAGCCTATGTTCTCCATCAATTCTGCGTGACCAATAACCTTTGTACTTGAATTTTAAAGGCTCTGGTTTTCCGATTCCGGAAAAAGGTATGCGGGAAATATCTTTCAGAAGACTATTTATCTTGGATACCATTTTCTTGTCAGTCTTTTGCCAGTATAAATAATCTTCCCAGGATTCTTCAGCGAAAACATATTTCATGGCTCGATAAGATCTTTTTGAAACGATTTCCCTTGCTTTAATTTTTCAATTGCTGAGTCAAGTCTTTTCTCATTAGCCTTGGAAGAAAATTCATGATGGGTTGCACTAAGTGAATTGTATTCATCCAGTGACATTATTACCACAGCATTATCCTTACCTCTGTTAATGATTAAGGTGTCAAAATTCTCCGTCACACGGTCAAGATATCTCTTAATATCTTTTCGGAAATCTGAGATTGTAGTTGTTAACATAATAGGATTTATTTGTACATTAATGAGTACAAATATACGTACAAATATTTAAAATCGTAGTTCATTGGACGATTTTTTTTTAAATGTGTGGTAACGATCTTGTAGGTCTACATATCATACCTATTCACCCACCCTGGTATATAAGTCCTGAAAAAAAATACTGATCTGTATCAAATGTAAAAATATATTTGGCAACTGGTAAGGGCTGATATTTTTTTGTTATAACAGGCCCTGATACCGGAGGAAAGGTCTGTAAACAAATAATTTTGATGGCTTTCTTTAAAATTTAACCTGGCTTTAAAAGATTAATACCGGATTTAACCGGTTTTCCTGTGTCTTAATGGAAAATCTTTTGGTTAAATCCGGTTTTGATCCAAATCTGACAGGGTTATTACCCGGCTTTACAAAGATTTTAACTGTCAGACCAAAGTTTTAACTGGCCGGACCGGAGTTTATTGCTTTCAAACCATCGTTTTAAC
>CAYOLQ010000060.1:17871-21156 GCA_964404825.1 uncultured Chitinophaga sp. | reverse complement strand
TTTCTATCATCAGAAACATCAACGGCCCAGTTGTCTATCGATAAGCTTGATTATTCGCGGATTCCCCAGAAACAAATTATTGATTTTGTTGAGCAACAGAAAAAATCAGGTCATAAACGATTTTCCGACTTTATACCTAAGTGTTTCCACGCTCAGGACTCTGCTCAGTACAGGAAAATTACAACAAGCTATCTGATACACGGAAAAGCTGATGATGTCTGGAATGAATATCTGAGTATTCAGCCAAGTCAGGCCTACGGGGGAAGGATTGTAGGTTTTGGGTTTCTTTATTCCAAAGACGAGGACAAAATAATATATAAGGAGGATAAATTTGATAAAATGAAAGTGGGCCAGCTCTTCTTTTTTAATATCAAATTGTTGGGAGGAATACGTAACCTTGGTGTTGCTGATGAGGTAACGGCCATAGATGAAAACCAAAAACTTATTCGTTTCTGTTATCTGGAAAATGGAAAAAGTGAGGGAACTCAGGAAATACAACTTTCAGGCACTGAGGATGGTTTTACAGTTATAACACACAATACCTGGTATAAGAGTAATTCCCGTTTTCGCGACAGCATGCTATACCCGTTTTTTCATAAACGCACGGTAGATGAGTATCATCACAATATCCGTGAACGGATTGAAAATACAGAACTTGTACTTACTGAAGCTTGTGTTGAAAACCAGGCCATTCCAATTGATTAAAGACTCTCTCCAAAATCCTGTTTGAATCTGGCAATGAGTTTTTTGGGCCAGTCGGATGTGGGTGTCAGTCTCCCGTTAAAGAATCGTAAAACCGCAGGTTCTTCAGTAAATTTCAATCCTCCTATTAATTCTCTGTTTTTGAATAGCCATTGAACACGGTCAACAACAAACATTGTCTGAGACAGAGTGAACACTCTTCTGGGAAAAGCCAGGCGTAAAAGCTCAACATCAGCCAGTACATCATTGCCATTCTCATCCCTTACGCTGGAAATTGTGCCCCGTTCCATTCCCCTGATACCGGAAACAATATATAAAGCCGCTGCCAGAGCGCCGGCAGGATATTCCGACTGAGGTACATGAGGAAGGAAACCCATAGCATCAATGTGACAACCGAGTGCACCGGCAGGAGTAACTACCGGCACTCCGAGTTTATCAAGCTCATTTACTGCATATTCAATAAATGAAGGTGACTGAGAAATTACTGTTTCATCAGTTGTTTCATACAAACCAATTGCCATTGCTTCAATTTCCCTTACTGACATTCCTCCGTAGGTTGTAAACCCTTCAAAAAGAACAACCAGATCACGCATCTTCATGAAAAATTCTTTACTGTTGGTGCAGATTCCACCACCACGGGTTGAGCTAACCTTTCGGCTTGAGAAATAAACAATATCAGATAATCCACACATGGTTAAAAGGATATCCTTTATGGATGAATTTTTAAATTCCGCCTCCCTTTTTTTAATGAAATATGCGTTTTCACCAATCAGACTTGCATCAAGGATAATAATAATACCGTGTTTATCAGCCAATTGCCGTACTTCACGCATATTCTGAATGGAAAATGGTTGTCCCCCAATCAAATTAGTTGAAGCTTCCAGACGAATAAACGGAATTCGTTCTTTGCCGTATTTAGTGATTACGTCTTTGAGCTTATTTATATCTATGTTTCCTTTGAACGGAACATCAGATTTTATCTTAAGAGCCTCATCGGTATATATTTCCAGCACTTCACCACCATTAAGTTCCATATGTGCCTTCGTGGTAGTAAAGTGGTAATTCATAGGAATTACATCACCCTTTTTGATAAAAGCCTGTGAAATAATATTCTCAGCCGCCCTGCCCTGATGAACCGGAAGCAGGCGGTCTTTTCCAAACACTTCCTTAACTGCAGCTTCCATGCGGTAAAAACTCTGAGAACCTGCGTAGGCATCGTCAGCTCTGAGCATTGATGATATCTGGTTATCACTCATCGCATTTGTACCACTGTCGGTAAGCATGTCCAGAAATATATCCAATGTATTGAGCTGAAAAGTGTTAAATCCACCTTTTTCGATCGCAGTCATGCGTTCTTCAACCGGTTTCAGAAAAAGCTTTTGTACCATTCGAACTTTATGCAGTTCAACAGGAATATTTAAACCGTTCGAAAATTTTATCTCAGTAGCAGGTTTTGGCTCCATTTAAAAGATTTTTAATTTTTTGGAAAACTCTTCCAAAAATAGAAGTGCTTTTTCAAATTGCAATAGATTTGATGCAATTAACATCTATTTGTAAGGAATATAAATAATTTCTGCTGTTTCATTAATCAAAACGCATAAATTTCTATGAATTTAAATATACCTTGATAAAATTCTCAGCCATTTTAAAATCCGGATTGGAATCACACTATTTAATTTTAGCTTTGTTTTTCCGATTTCTTACAATTATATAAACCGGCAAATAAAGGAATCTCTTGATTTTATCATATGTCTAAAGAAAATGAATAGTTTAAAAAAATTAGGTTCCCCTTTGCAAGACCTGAAACTTGCATTCTCCGGATTAAAGAGAACCCTGGCCAAGCCCTGGATCATTATACTGATGCTGTTTTCAGCGTCAGTTTTCTTTTCTGTCCGGTACTTCATTCCGAGAAGTATTGTCCCCGGCGGATTTTTAAGTGGGGTAGCCGATACCGGAATGGTGGTGCGCACTGTTGATGCACAAGGAATAATTGTTCCCGAAAACGAAGTGTTTCTCAGAGCCTATTCCAGTGCTGTAATTAAAAGAATTGTCAAAAGTCCGGGTAGTCATATCACAGCTGGTGATGTTATTTTGCTGATGGAAACGGAGCAAATCGTAAAGGAGGTTGAAACTGCAGAAGACCAGCTTGAAGTGATGCGGAACAATTTATCTAAAAACCGTCTGAATGCCAGAAGTTCCAAAGTCGACCTTGAATATAATCTCGAATTAAAAAAGCTAAAGATTACCTCACTTAAATCAGACCTGACTGATCAGGAACAATTGCTTGAAGTTGGCGGAATTTCACCTGCAAGGATTGAGAAGACCAAGCAGGAACTGGTAATCGCCGATATGGAACTGGAAACAGCGCAACAGAAAAAAGCCATTCAGCTTAAGCAAATGGAAGCCGATGAAGAGGGATTATTGCTCCAGATTGCTATGAAGGAGAAGGATATCGAAGAAAAAAAGGAAACACTTTCCAAAATGACTGTACGTACACCATCCGCCGGTATTGTTTTGAATATATACGGAAACGAAGGAGAAAAGATCAACGGAGGTGAGCTACTTGCTCAAATATCCAATATG
>CAYOLQ010000060.1:11523-17861 GCA_964404825.1 uncultured Chitinophaga sp. | reverse complement strand
TATGACCTCATTTAAAGTAAACGCCTCTGTTGCCGAAGATTTTGCTGATATGGTAAAAACCGGAGGTGAAGTACTTGTAAGTGTTAATGAAGAATTCCTTCCCGGAAAAATTGGCAGGGTATTACCGGTTATTGAGAATAACAAAGTAAACTTCGAGATTTTCCTATCACAAAACAGTCACCCTAATCTGATCCCAAACATGAAGGTGGATATAAAAGTCATAGTGGCCCGAAAAGACAACGTTTTAAGGGTTCATAACGGTCAGGCATTTGACAAGACTGAAAAGCAGAATGTGTTTGTTCTTAAGGGAACCAAGGCCATCAGAAAAGAAGTTGTAACCGGGTTGAAAGGAAGCGACTATATTGAAATTATTTCAGGGATACATGCCGGGGATATTATTATCCTTTCCGACATTTCATCCTTTCGCCATATGAAAGAAGTAGATATTCAGGACTAAAAATGAAATACAGAATATTGGAATACGGGGCACAGGCAATAGTATTAAATTTGTTATTGCTATTTAGCTCCTGTCTTCAGGCTCAGTTTAAAAAAGACACCCTTACATTAAGCCTTCAGAATATTGTTGATCTGGCTGTGGTTCAGTCGTCTGCAGTAAAAAATGCCCAGAACCGGAATATAAACTATTACTGGAGATATAAGAATTTTCAGTCACGTTTCAGGCCTCAGCTTTTATTAGGCGGCGACCTTCCAAACTACGCGCAAACAACTACTCCTGTTACTCAACCCGATGGCAAAATTGAGTTCAAGCAAATAGCCAACCTACAGACTTCGGCAAATTTATCACTCAATCAGTCGATCCCCTTACTAGGAACCTATGTGTATGCAGCAACATCGGTATACCGGATTCAGGATTTTAAAAATAATTCCACGGAATTTTCCGGAACACCCTTCTCTGTTGGCTTTTCTCAGCCACTTTTTGCCCATAACTGGATGAAATGGAATAAAATAATGGAACCCATATTATACGAACAGGCAAATAAGGATTTCATCGAATCGATAGAGGAAATTTCTCTTTCCGCAACACAGCGCTTTTTCCGGTATCTGAAAGTACAAACTAATTTTAACCTTGCAACCAGCAACCTTAATAACAGTCGTGATAATCTGAAAATTGCAGAAGCCAAAAGAAAACTCGGACAAATATCGGAAAATGATTTTTCAAGAATTCAGCTATCCGTTTTTAACGCGCAGAAAGCTCTTAACAAAGCTCAGATGGATTTAAAAAATGCTGATTTCGAATTGAAATCCTATATTGGTCTTGATCAGGATATATCCATAAATCTGAATGTACCGCTAAATATTATCTTTTTTGAAATTAACCCCGAAAAAGCCCTTTCCGAAGCAAAATCGAATCGTAAAGAAACACCTATGTATGAATACCGGTTAACCGAAGCAGATCGACAACTGGAAGAAGCCAAAAGAAACGGCGGAATAAATGCAACTTTAAGAGGAAGTTACGGCATCTCTAACAGTGCTGAATTTTTTCCGGGGATTTACGAGAATCCTGAAAAAGAGCAGATTATCAGGCTTACTTTAAGTGTCCCTATTCTTGATTGGGGAAGATCTGCGTCTGCCATCAAGCTTGCTGAATCACAAAAAGATCTTGTAGTTTATGATGTGCAAAAAGGAAAAATGGATTTTGAAAGAGAGGTGATTGTACAGGTTGAACAGTTTGGTCTGCTTAAGGACCAGTTAAATACAGCCCTTGAAGCTGATAAAGTGGCAGAAAACGGATACCTTATCGCACTAAGAAAATTTCAGAACGGAGAGATAAGTATTACGGATCTTAATATTTCACTTTCTGAGAGAGATTCAGCAAAACGCGATTATATCGATTCTCTCAGGGATTATTGGGAGGCATACTACAATCTGAGGATTCTTACTTTATATGATTTCGAGACAGAATCCAAAATAAACTATGGGAATCCGATGCTTTCCGAGCAATAATAATTTAACCTGAATATTTTTCATTCCATCCGAAGCTATGAAAACAGGATTTTTCAAACTCACTTTTCAGTTCATTCTGTTTTTTTTCTTGCTTTTTCTGAATATAAGTGCTCAGGATATTCTTCCCAAAACAAGGGAGTGGAGCGGAACCAGCGAAATGCTCATTGCAGGAAAAAACCATCCTTGGATTACTCACACTGAAGTATCGGATTTTAAAACAACTCCTTCATACGAGGAAACAATTCAATGGCTTCGTAAACTTTCCTCGGCCTCTCCCCTTCTGTCTATGGAAAGTATCGGCATCAGCCCGGAGGGAAGAGAAATTTATTTAATTACGGCGAGCAAAGATAAAAACCCGGATCCATCTGAACTTAAAAAATCAGGCAAGCCTCTTCTATTTGTTGAAGCAGGAATTCATGCCGGGGAAATCGACGGTAAAGATGCCGGGATGATGCTACTCCGCGATATTGCCTTTGGTGGAAAGGATTATCTTCTTAATCGTGTAAACCTGATTTTCATTCCGGTATTGAATGTCGACGGACACGAGCGCACCTCCCCTTTTAACCGGATCAACCAGCGGGGGCCGGAAAATATGGGCTGGCGTACCAACTCTCAGAACATGAACCTCAACCGCGATTTTGCAAAACTCGATACGCGAGAAGTTCGCTCAGTAGTAAGAATAATGAATGAATATGATCCTGACTTGTTTGTTGATATTCATGTAACAGACGGGATCGATTATCAATATGATATTACCATGGGATCGGTTGGCGTTCATGGCTATTCACCAGCCTCCGCGAAATATTTGTCAGAACAATTCTACCCATTCGTTTACAGTAAATTGAGAAAAATGGGCCATATACCCGGCCCCATAATGTTTGCATTTAACGATGTCGATTACCGCGACGGTCTTATTGAATACAGCTCCGGCCCATCCTTTTCCGATAATTATGGAGATGTCAGACATATCCCATCTGTCTTGGTTGAAAATCATTCACTGAAACCATACCGGCAGAGGGTTTTGGGAACTTATGTGCTTATTGAGGCATGTCTTGAACTCCTGGATAAAAATAGTGAAATGCTTCGTCAGGCTAAAGAAACAGATCAGTCCTCACGGGAAAAGACCGTAATTAAAGGGTTTCAGATTCCCCAGTTTAAAAGTCTCGGGATGTGGGGTAATATAGGCGACAGTAAGCCGGATAGTGATATTCCACCAGATACTTTGGAAATTCTTGGCATATCATCACGGAGAAACATATCGCAGATTACCGGCAAAGAATATGTAGAATGGACGGGCAGTCCGGTTACAATCAGAACACCGGTTTACCGTATGAATGAGCCATCCGGCTATCTCAGTCTCCCAAAGGCCTATTGGATTCCGGCAGCATGGAATGAGGTTATTGAAAGGCTTCAGATACACGGTATAAAAATTGAAATAACTAAAGAGGTTATTATAAAAGAAGTTGAAATGTACCGGATTACTGAGTTTGAATTCGGTAAATCTCCCTATGAAAACAGAATGAGAGTGACAGGGAAACCGGTGGCTGAGATGCGAAAAGAATCATTTCCCGCGGGATCCGTGAGAATCCCAACCGATCAGGATCTGGCAGAGTTAATTGCATTGCTTCTGGAACCCTCTTCCTCCGATTCCTATCTGCAGTGGGGTTTTTTCCTGCCTATTTTCAGCCGCACAGAATACGCCGAAACCTACGCACTGGAACCCCTGGCGCGAAAAATGCTGCAGGAATCAGAACAATTGCGTCAGGAATTTGAAAAGAAAAAAGCAGAAGATCCTTCTTTTGCATCCGATCCGGATCAAATTCTGCGGTGGTTCTACCGGCAGTCTCCCCATTTCGATGAGAAGTATCTTTTGTATCCTGTGGGGAGGGAGTTACAGGGAGGCGCAAATTAAAACCCTTCAGTACCCGAAACCTTTTAAATCGTGTTTTGTTATAACCCTTTACTGTTTTCATGAAGCGGAGGAAAATGAACAGAAGAAAAGTAATCAAAACAGGTTCAGTATTTTTTGGAGCGATTTCGATGGGAGGACTAAATACACTATACAATTTGTCAGGCACTTGGAAATCAGGTGCAAGAATGCCAATACTTTTTGTAGGACATGGCAGTCCGATGAATGCCATTGAAGACAATTCATACAGCAGAACCTGGAGAGAACTGGGTTCTGAATTGCCACTCCCCACCGCTATCCTGTCGGTTTCAGCACACTGGATTACGCAGGGAATCACAAAAGTATCTGTAACGAAAATCCCTGAAACCATTCATGATTTTGGTGGCTTTCCAAAACAACTTTTTAATGTTCAGTATAAGGCGCCGGGAAGCCCGGATTATGCAGAACAAACAATACAGCTTCTGAATAAATCGCATGCAGAGGCCGATTTGTACCAGGGATTAGACCACGGCACATGGTCAGTTCTGATAAACATGTATCCCGGGGCAAATATCCCAGTTTACCAGCTTAGTATTGATTACAGCAAACCCCCTGAATACCACTTTAACCTGATGAAGGATTTACAGATTCTTCGAAACAAAGGTGTGCTTGTGATGGGATCCGGAAATATTGTACACAACCTCTCCCGCCTGCAGATGAATGGAATGACTCATGACTGGAGTATTGAATTTGATGCACTTATTAAGTCTTATCTTGACAAACGAGATTATCTTTCTGTAGTAAATTTTCAAAATCTGGGTTCGCTGGCAAAACTTGCACATCCTACTCACGATCACTTTCTGCCACTCATATATTCAATAGGAATGGCCGATAAAAAAGATACCTTGAGCTATTTTAATGAGGGATTTGATCTTGGTTCCATTTCTATGAGATCGCTGATATTACATAGTTCTTAAACAATTGTTGTATAGGACAATCTATTAAAAAAAATGACCCATCAGCCTGAATCAACTTTACGAAAATCAGCATTTCAGAAATTTAAAGAAGCCTTTTTAATTTTCGCGGGTGTTTTTTTTGTCGGACTCGGAATTCTGGGAATTTTTCTACCTCTCCTGCCAACAACTGTTTTCTTTTTGCTTGCAGCCGTATGTTTTGCTCACAGCTCAAAAAAAATGTACGACTGGCTATTAACAAACAAATGGTTTGGAAGCTATATTAAAAACTACAGGGAGAAAAAAGGAGTTTCATTGAATGTCAAGATATTTTCCGTTTCCATATTATGGATTACAATCCTCCTCTCAATATTTCTTGCAGTAGAAAATATATATATAAGAATAGGTCTTCTTATAATAGCAATAGCTGTTACGATACATATCCTCACACTTAAAACCTTAGATTCATCCGGGAATGTATAGGAAAGGAATCCTGAAGTTCATGAACTACTTTTGGGTAAGTTTGTACTTATACCTTGCCGCATATGCAGCACCTATTATTCCTGCATTATTCTGAAACTGTGCAGGCAGGATTTTAGCTCTGGCTTTGAGCATTCCTGAAAATAATTCCTCCTTCTTGCTCACTCCTCCCCCGATAATAATAAGATCAGGCCATAAAAGATCTTCGAGCCGTTTGATATATTCATTAAACCGTAAGGCCCATTTTTCTATAGTAAGGTGATCGTTTTTTCTTGCAGCATCTGAAGCGTATTTTTCTGCGTCATCTCCACGAAGTATAATATGTCCCATTTCAAGGTTCGGCACCAGCTTTCCTCCGGAAAACATTACAGTTCCCAATCCTGTACCTACGGTAATCAGGAGAACAAGTCCCTTATTTTCCCGTCCGGCTCCGAATTTCATTTCTGCCAGGCCCGCTGCATCGGCATCGTTAACAACATTTACCGGACATGCAGTTACTTTGGAGAGCAGCTGATCAATATCAGTATTAATCCAGGATTTATCAACATTGGCTGCTGTTCTGATGATTCCATTTTGCACAACACCCGGAAATCCGGCTCCTATAGGGCCCTCCCACTTATAATGTTTCGCAATCTCAGCTACTACATTCGAAATCGCTACCGGGGTAGCTGGTTCCGGTGTCGGAATCCTGAACCGCTCTGTGAGCATCTCGCCTCTCTTGGTATTAACAATTGCACCCTTAACACCTGATCCGCCAATATCGATTCCTAATATATCCGTGTATTTCATCATCAAGAAATTACTAAACAAATGAAAATTATTCAAGGTCTGAAATTACGAACAAATTGGAGTTTTAAATAATATTTAACAAGAAATATGAAATTCTTGCATAAGAATTACGATTCCCTCCCGGCTTTAGTGCATTAATGAGGGTGAGAGAGTAGCGATTTTTACCCAAGCTCTTGGTTTCAAAAGAACTTCTGCAGAAGGTTAAGGAATATCCTTAACCGAAGGTAAAAACCGCATTTTGAACTTAGCTGCTTTCTCAACAC
>CAYOLQ010000060.1:0-11513 GCA_964404825.1 uncultured Chitinophaga sp. | reverse complement strand
GAGGTTACCTTTGGTGAGCTCGTACGCCAGCGTACTCGGTTCTTCGCTTCGCTCAGAATGACATGCCATTGATGATGCTATGAGGGAGTGAGAGGTTGATTGCGATTCCCTATGGATTTTTATCAGCCGAAGGTAAAAACCGCATTTTGAACTTAGCTGCTTTCTCAACACTCTCCCGCGAAAAAGGATCAGGGTGATATAAGTACTTTAAATATAAGGCTGTCTGATCACAGTAGTAATCGCTTGCAGGAATACCCGATTGTCCCGTAGGAATTATAGTTAGTGAATTATCCCATTCCCCGGGCGTATAAATATGACGATGGGATGAGCCATGATTTGCAAGGAATGGCGTTTCAAACGGGTAGGAAAACGGACTGACAGTATGGTAGCTTCCTCCGACTGCATATGGTCCGCGGTTCAGACTGAAGGCACGGTCGAGTACGGAAACTTTTCCCAGAGGATGGTTAAGAGTGAGTGTATGGACTTTGCCCCATTCCCAGAGACTCATATCTTCACCTAAGCGATTTTCAAGAACGGTAATTGCAGAGGTAAAGGCTTCAAAGATATTATCGCTAAAACTTTCCTTTTTATCTGTGGTTTTTACATTATCGCACCAAAGGGATTCTTTTTTAACACTTAATGCATCAATAAGGTATGTGGGCATCAAATCCTGATCGATAAACTTCTTATATACCTCGGATCCCAGTTCATCTTCAAAAATTACCCGGGTTAATTCGAGATATGTTTGTTCAAAAATAGTTGAAGCTATGCTGTTTACAGGCATCGAATAGTCCCATTCTCTCAATAGATTCAATGCGTTTACAGCTTTTTCACCAAGCTCAGATTCACGTGGTTTAAGGCTTTCAATAAATACCGCGGTAATTTTTTTTGCGTAACGTGAATTCTGATCCGAATGTATTGCGATGAAATCTTCAACCCCAAGTTTATCCCTTTTTGTAATTTCCTCAGCTATCGCCTGATAACGGCCCGGCAAATCGAACCAGCAGGAAATATAATGTGGGTAATCATCTCCAATTGTTCTGTTATTGGCTGAGGCAACAAATCCCGACTCCGGGTTATAACTAAATGGCAATTCACTGAATGGCACTATTCCTGTCCAGTCGTTGAGTGAGGTATCTCCCGCGAAAAATAATACCGGATTCCCTGATCTGACAGGAACACCGGCAGCAGTTTGCATTCCAATATTTCCCTCGGTATCAGCATAAACAATATTCTGACTTATTGCAATAAAAGTACTTGCGGCTAAGCGGAATTCATCCCAGTTTCCGGCACGATCGAATCGGTAAACCGATTCTAGCTCATTACTAAATGAATTTCCGGTCCATCTCATGGAAATTACTTTATCCTTAATCCCTTTAAATGAAGAGATTACCGGACCGCGGTGTGTAAAACGATTGTACCGGATTACTGTATCACCTTCCTTGGTATAAATTATTTCCTTCTTAATACTCAGTGGAAGCCATTTACCATCAAGTTTATAGAGAGTGGTATCTTCATCTGACAGTGTTTCGACATAAAAGTCCATGTCATCGAGCATGACATTGGTCATTCCCCAGGCAATTTTATCGTTATGACCGCATATCACAAACGGCTGACCCGGAAGTGCAACACCTGTTACATTTAGCTTTCCGGGGACTTCCTGATGAATCTGATACCAGATCCCGGGAGCATTCAATTCCAGATGCATATCATTTGCCATGATCGGCTTGCCTGTTTTGCTTTTCTTACCCGAAACAGCCCAGTTATTGGATGCCTGAAATACCTGAAGGCCCAGATCTTTTATTACCTGATCGATATAATCCAGACCGGAAATAATCTCAGCCTGCGGAGGCAGAAGACCGAGAGGGTGGACAAAAAGATTCTGTATTTTCATATCGGGGATCAGTTCTCTTCCATGAGCTTCATCAGTGGCTTCTGTGGCTTTGTAAAGAGCTACTTCTGTTTGCCAGGCCATTGTTAGTCCCCAGGACATATACCCGATAAGATTTGCCGAATGAACAGGTTCCCATGGTTCCGGTTTATATCCAAGAATGGTAAATTCCGGAGGGAGCTTACTTTCATTTTCCGAAATATATTGGTTAATACCATCTGCAAAAGCCTGTAAACACTTAACAAGCTCTGCATTGCAACTATCAATAACCATATGCGATTTCTCTGTAAAGCGAAGGGAACGGAATAATTGGTCGGCAGTGACTAAATCTTTGCCGAAAATCTCCGAGAGTCTGCCTGTCGTAAGTCTTCTGAGAAGATCCATCTGCCAAAGTCTGTCCTGTGCCATCAGGTAACCGGTTGCGCGGTAGACATCATATTCGTTTGTACCAAGAACATGAGGAACAGCGAAACTATCTCTGCTCACGGTAACCTCAGCAGTGAGAGCCGAAAGTGCGATATCCCGGTTATAATCGGGGAGCGCTTTTCTGGCAGTAAACCGGATAAAAACTCCCCCTGCAACGGATGCAAGAATTATAAGAATAAGTAAGCTGAACAGGATGGTTCTAAGGGTTTTCATAGAGTATTGGATTATTTATGTAATCTGATTTTCAACCGTACAGGCTGATGATCAGAATTTAAAAATTCCTTATCCAGAGTATTAACGGCCAGCGCCTCTAAATTAGGCGAAATCAGGAAGAAATCGATGATTGTTGTTGGAGTTTCTCCTCTGGTATATGGAGTTGCGACCCTACGGTTTGTAGGTGCAGAGGGATCGAAAACCCATTTCCATTCCTGAGGCAGGTATTCATCGGGGATAACCGTAAAGTCAATAGAATCAAAGACATCGCTTGTATACTCATGCTTGTATCCCGGGGGAGACTGGTTCCAGTCGCCACCTACAACCACGTAATTGCCCTTTGCATATTCTTCAGTAAGAAATTCTTTCAGGAAGTTCATTTCCTGAGTCCTCAGAACTCCTCCTGCATCGTATGCAGAATTGTGTGTGTTTATAATCAGAAGTTCTTTCCCACCTTTAATGGGATATCGGTTAACCAGAAAGCAACGGTCGAGCATAAAAAGCGATTTCGGCCAGGCAAATTTTCCCGGAAAGCTCCACCGGACACTGCCTGAAGGGTCGGATTTACTAAGTGTCTGCAGTCCTGATTCAACTTTTCCCATGGGGTCCGATGGAGGAAGAGGTACAAAGAACACATCGTAATTCTTTCCGTAAAACGATTTATAATTTGGCAGGTTTTGAAATATACTGTCATACTCCCTTATTCCATAGCTACGCTTCGAACTCACATCCACTTCCTGAAGAAGGATGAACTCCATTGTATCATTTGCCTGCAAAACGGAAATGACACTTTCTAAGTTTTTTATCACCTGTTCCCTTGTGGTGCGCACCTTTTCTCCCCCGTCATAAAAGAAATCCATCTCAGAACTAAGACCGCAATACCCGATATTCCAGATCAAAATATCAATCTCTGCCCATTCAGGATATGCATCAATTACAGGTACGTCATAAACAATTTCCTGCCCGGCTGGTTTGTAGTCCGATAGAGTTGCATAAAAGATTAGAGATGATAATGATAATACGGCGATGACAATTAACCAGAAGACAATTTTAAGTAGTGCTTTCATAGTTTTTGAGATTTTGCCACAGTTTAACAGTTCAATTTTATTACAGATTCTCGCGCAGTTTGGGAATTCTTAGGTTCACCTGAAAAACAGATCCCCTGATACCCTGTGCATATAAAACGTTTAACAAAAATTCATTTTGCGTGCATCAGTTTTTTTTCTGTGTAATAATATTCTGCCGGATGCAACCGAGTACAATAAGATACTGACCCGCTACATAGCTTATCATAACTACACTTCCAGCGAAATTAAAATTGTAATGAAACCTCGTGACCGCAATTAAGGAGTCGGAAATTACAAACAACATTGCACCAATAACAACCAACACATAACTAAGTCCGTTTACCTTCCCGTAGCGGTTTAGCGCAGCAAGAAGCATCAGCAGAATAATTACCATATATGCAATTACCGGAATTTTCATATCGCCCAGGCTTCGGTACAAATAGTATAACATCACAGCGCCATACAGAATCACAAGAATCGTCTGGTAAAACCTGGTGGTAAGAACATAATTTTTACCCTTAGGTAAACCAAATGCTATAATATAGATTAGCTGAGTAAAAAGGAATGATGCCAATCCCCCTGCAAAAAGTAGTTCCGGGGTAATATACGGAGGAAGTTTTACCACATCGAGCTGAAGAGCAATATCCCCAATCCATGAGAAAAAAAGTCCGAGCATAATCAGGCTGTGAAACAAATCATATTTGCCTTTCACGGCAAAATGATAGAAAAGCATCAGTGATGGCATTATCAGAGCTTTGGCAATCAGGCTGGGAATTGTGAAATTGAGGTTTTCGAGAATAATAAAAATAATAGAAATGAAAAAATACCAGAGGGTGAAACGGTTTTGGTTCATAGTTGTTATAAATACCGTAATTGGGCAATTCTTTGGTTAAAAATACGATTTTTTTTGAGATTGCATAACTTAGAGGGATAAATTGATATTTTAAAATCACTATTGTCCGGTAAAAATTAAATTATGAAAAGAGATTACCTTCGGTGAGCTCTTACGCAAGCGTAATCGGTTCTTCGCTTCGCTCAGAATGACAGGCCATTGACAATCCTTTGAGGGAGTGATTGTTTTCAATATTTTCATGTATTCAGCACAGAAATCAGAATTCCCTCATGGTCTTTTCATTTCAAAAAAATATACTAAATTGCTTCACGAAACTAAATCTAAGCTAATGAAAAAAACTACTTCACTTCTCATGGTTATCTTCCTTTTTGCTTTTATCCCGCTTATCGCGCAGGAAGAAGTTAAAGATAAAGAAAAAGTTAAAACAGGCTGGTCGTTCGGAGCCATTCCGGTTGTTGCCTATGACTCGGATATTGGTTTTAAATACGGTGGTCTGGTAAACTTTTATGATTATGGTGATGGAAGTAAATACCCGAAATACGATCAATCCATTTATCTGGAATGGTCGAGAACAACAAAGGGTAGTGGAATTAACCAATTAACATATGATACAGAAAAGCTGATCCCCGGAGTCAGAATGCTTTCTGAAGTGAGCTACCTGACTGAAAAAGCACTCGACTTCTATGGTTTTAACGGATATAACGCATATTATAATTCCAGTTTTGAGGATTCGGAAGATCTTTTGTACAAGTCGAGAATGTTTTACCGTATGGACCGTTCCATGCTCCGTTTGAAAACAGATTTCATCGGTAAGCTTCCGGTTGAACATCTTAAATGGTTTGGAGGAATTGAATTTTACAATAACAAAGTTGATACGGTTGATATCAATAACCTTAACGAAGGAAAGGAACCCGGGGATCTGCTTCCTGGCATTGGCGGTGGATTGTACGGCGATTTTGTTAACTGGGGGATCATTCCCGCTGACCAGACTGATGGTGGAAACACAACCCTTTTTAAGCTTGGGGCAATCTACGATACCCGTGATAATGAGCCAAATCCCATGAAAGGAATATGGACTGAGTTGCAATTCCTTGCAGCACCGGGCTTTCTCAGTGATGATTACGGTTATACCCGGATGGCACTTACGCACAGACAGTATTTCACATTGGTTCCCAAAGCATTAAACCTGGCATACCGTATGTCTTATCAGGCAAAATTATCCGGAACAATGCCGTTCTATATGCTGCCTTTTGTATTTAATTCCACACCTCAGCTTACGCGTGATGGCCTCGGGGGAGCAAAAACAATGCGTGGAATTCTCAGGAACCGCGTTGTTGGCGAAGACTTTTTGTACGGAAATGTTGAATTGCGCTGGAAAGTACTGAGAACAGTAGTGTTAAATCAGAACTTCTATATTGCTCTTGCCGGATTTGCCGATGCAGGCATGGTTACTGGAAAATACGAGATCCCGGAAGTAACCGATCCGGATGCAATTGCCTGGCTTGCACAAACTGAAGATGAGGCACTCCATATCAGCTATGGCGCAGGAATCCATTTTGCGCTTAACGACAATTTCATTGTTACGGTTGATTATGGCCTTGCGGCAGATAAACGCGATGGCGACAGCGGAATGTATATTGGACTTAACTTTTTATTTTAGAGAACCAATCCTGATTTGGCTCCATTTTTGATTGTAAATCATTGATTGACGATTTTTGAATTTTGAAGTATTTTGGAAGGAATTTACATTTTTAAGGTTTGTTACCGAATTCCCTATCGAAACAACGACCGGGATTAGTAGGAATAAGCGCAAAAATACTTTTTGAAATACAACTCAAAGCAAAAATCGTTAATCAGTGTTCATTGCTTATCTTTACACATCAAAATCATCTCACAGTACTAAGCTGTATATCAAAAATGTATAAATATTTTACACTCGCATTCGTTTTTCTCCTTCCTGTGGTTTCTTTGTTCCCACAGGCCATAGACAATCCGAATTATGGCCTTAAAAGCCATGAAACACTTACCATTCAATCGGTTGTTTTAACCGCGAATTCAACAACACTTTTCATGGTTATAGAGAACAGAAGTCTGGATGGGACATTCTGCGCGGACAAAAACATATATTTGCTCCTTCCTGAAGGAAAACGGCTTAAAATAAAGAGTGCCGACGGAATTCCCCGGTGTCCTGAAACTTATGTTTTCAAAAGCTTTGGCGAAAAGTTATATTTCAGTCTGAGTTTTCCTGAATTGCCGAAAGGAACAGAATGGTTTGATCTGATTGAAGATTGTAATGAGGCATGTTTTTCGTTTAATAGTGTTATTCTGGATGCGCTTCTGAATCAAAAGATCGACCATGCTTATGTAATGACAGAAACCGGTGAAACGGAAGAAGCAATTAAGGAATTCGAAGCTCTGCTCATCGATTTTTCGGGCAAAAATTGCAGCTACGAAGGAGCAATATACTGGAATCTGGTTCAGCTTTGCAGAAAGAAAGGTGATGAATCGAAGGCTTCAGAATATCTCCAAAGACTCATATCCTCAGAAAATCCACTAAAGGAAAAATATATTAAAAATCTGGGAGCCTATTGAATATACAATACAAATTAATTCAGACCAAAGTTTATAAAAATAAAACCGGGTTGCTAAAAAACAACCCGGTTTATTTATTGATAAATTAACTATTACTAGAAACTAAAATCAAGTCCTACAGAAAACATAATTACCTCTTTATCTAAAGAAAGATCATAAGTATAAGTTTCTGATGCGGGAGCTGTTCCGACTGTCTTAGTCATTGGAACTGAACCGTCTTTGTAAATAGTATATGAGCCTGCAAGATTCACTGCAATCATATCGTTTATCCGATATTCCAAACCTCCGCCAAAAGTATTAGTATTAAGGCTATACGAAAGATCATCCTGATATGCATCATTTACACCTGTAATAGTAGTAAGCCAGCCTGCGCTGAGATTAAGTTTTTCGGAAACAGAATATTGCAGACCAAGTGCATATTCGATGAAGTTTTTGTCAATCATAATATTGTCAATGGTATCATTCCCATCATAATCAACATCTTTATCGAAATAATAATGAATTCCGGTAGACACAAGGAGTTTCTCCATTGGCTTATAAGTAAATCCGGCAACCAGTTGAGCAGGCATGTCAGCAATTCTTTTGCCTTTATCGGTCCAAAGTCCGGCAGCATTTTTGGCATCAATTACCTCAGTTGTCAGTTCAAGTTTAGTTTTTAATTCATACTTCAAAGCAATATTTAGTTTTTCAGAAGGAGCAATATTTACTGACACAACGGGAGTAATACCGGAACCTGTTTCAATAACGTCGGCTTCGATAACGGTTGCATCAAGAACTGCTGCTGTACCAACTAGAGTTGGAACCACTGTTGGGCCTGCCATGGCTGGGTAAGGGGTGGCAGCTACTGCCCTCAGGTAATCTCCGGGAGTATAATTTCCAGCAAGGCCGGCTAATCCGGGAACGCTTGCATTTGGTGCGGCGGAAATATTAATGTTTTCCAGGTATCCTGTGTATGTGTTTTTTGCTGAAACATAACGGGCACCAACAGCAATTGAAATCATATCATTTACAGCATATGAAACATTAGCCTGATAACCAAAATAAATTGAAGAACCTTTAAAATACATATCCTGGGTGTTGGAGGTAACATTATTGTAGTTAGGGTTTGCTCCAAGGGGACCACTCAAACCTGCATCAAGACCTACGAGGGCTCTTGCCAGTACTTCAGGAATTTTAGTTTCGAATGATGGCAGGCCGCTTTTATATTCAGCACCACCGCCTCCTCCGATTGGGTTAAACCCAAAAGAGAACGCTAATTTTCCGGTTTTGTAAGCTGCATAAACGCCAGGGAATAATGGTGCACTTACATCGCCCTGATAGGTTTTGGGCTGACCTTTGATCAGAGAATAGCCACTGATTATTGTCTGGGTTTGAAAAATTGATTGATTGTTAAGAGAAAGGTGAAAACCATCACTCAATTTGGTTAAACCAGCAGGATTGTAATAGACCGCATCAATACCAAGCGTAGCATCACGGCATTGCATTCTTGTGAAGGAAGCACTCTGATTAGTGTTCGTGACGAGACCGCCGGCGAACAATGAACCGCTTAAACACACTGATGCGGCAAGAGAAAATAGTTTTTTCATAAGTTTAGAGGTTTTGTTTACGAGGACTAAGTTAGACTGATTGTTAAAATTCCCAAAAGAATTTCGACTTTTTTACATGAATGGATATGGACGAGGAGCGAAGGGTAAGGATATTCTACTGATATATTGACACTTACAATATTTATTTGATTCAAACCTCTGGCCGGGTTTTCGAACGATTAGAGGAACCCGCAGAAAGAATCCGGGAAAATCTGCATAAACCTGGACTTCAACATCGTATTTAAAGACTCAAACAGCATTCAGCAAGAGAGTAAGGTAAAAAACATAGATGGGTCAATCAGGCATGATTCACTTGCTGCAAAACATGTAGCATTTCCCGATAATTATTAATAATTTTTGTGTTCAAATTATTGAGTAATTCCGGCAAAAAAATACTTAACCACCAAGTCTGGATTTGTCTGAATAAGCTACCCGACAATTCTATAATTATAAGAAACGGTGAAAAGAAGAATCGTAATTGGTGACATTCATGGTTGCTACAGAACCCTTAAGATGCTGATTGAATCGCAGATAATGCCTGAAAAAACAGATCAGATATATTTTGTGGGAGATTATATCGATCGCGGACCCCGAAGCCGTGAAGTTCTTGATTACATTATTGACCTTAAATGGAAAGGGTTCAGCATTTTTCCTGTAAAGGGAAATCATGAGGATCTTTTTGTTAAAGCATTCGATGATCAGGAGTACCTTCTGGCCTGGTTTCAGAATGGGGCCGAAGAAACATTGAAAAGTTTTGATGTTCCTGAAAATAAGTTAAATGATTATGAAGGTCTTCGGCTGATACCGGAACGATACATTCAGTTTTTATCCGGATTACCTCTTTATTATGATCTTGAGGATTTTATAATTGTCCATGCAGGTATCAATCTCACTTCAAATGATTTTTTCGGCGATTCAAATGCAATGTTATGGAGTCGGGAGATAAAAGGTCTTAATCTGCTTAATGAGCATAAATGCATCATTCATGGTCATACACCCATGCCAATTGTTACCATCAAGCCCAATCTTACCCGTAAAGAAACCCGAAACCTGAATATTGATGCCGGATGTGTTTATAAAGATCTTCCGGGATATGGAATCCTTGCTGCACTTGAACTGGATACAAGGAAATTATATGTTCAGGAGAATATCGACTGAAAAACTTTTACATATATTCTGCTCCCTTTTCTTAAATGCACCAATTATTTGCCAAATTTGCATCCCGGAACGTCACTTAATTAAAAAAAGGTATTATGTCCACACTCAAATCCTTTATTCTCCCTCTACTGCTGGTTATCCTTATAGCAGGATGTAACAATAAGGAAAATATCGCATACGAACAGGAAATCGCAGACTGGAAAGCATCACGACTTGAACGCCTCAAAGGCAAGAACGGCTGGCTGAATCTTGCCGGACTCTATTGGCTCAGTGAAGCTGAAAATACTATTGGCTCTGACTCCACCAATTCTATTATTTTCCCGCCTCCGGCCAGTGCATTTTATGGCAGTATCCGACTTGCAGGAGACAGCATGCTCTTTAAGGCGGCTTTGGGTGCAGAAGTATTGGTAGACGGTAAACTGACATCTGAAAAATACCTGCTTTGTGATGCTTCGGGTAAACCTAGTATTATGGAAGCAGGAAATATGGCATGGTATATTATCAGGAGGGATAATAAATATGGTATTCGTTTACGGAATTATGACCATCCCAGAATTTCCGGATTGGCTGAGATCCCCGCATACAAGCCGGATTTAAAATGGAAAATTATTGCGGATTATATACCATACGACACTGTTCGTGAAATTGAAACAGCAACGGTTACCGGAGGATCGGAACTCAGCAAATGTCCGGGTGAATTAATTTTCACAAAAGGTATGAAGAAATATAAGCTTCACCCCTTTTCAGAGGGTAATGAATTATTTATCATTTTCGCAGATAAAACTAATGGTATCGAAACCTATGGAAACGGCAGGTACATGTATGCTTCCCTGCCTGATTCCACTGGTAAAGTTGTACTCGATTTCAACAAAGCCTATAATCCTCCGTGCGCTTTCAGTCCCTTTGCTACCTGCCCGATGCCACCTCAGGAAAACATACTTGATCTGAAGGTAGATGCCGGAGAAAAGGAAGTTCAATTTAATACGACTTCAGCAAATTAGAATAATCAGTCCGCTTTTTTCCTCAGGAAATTTTATCCTGAGGTGAGCAGGGCTGACTATTTTCAGTACCTGTTCTGATCATTTTTTTCCCGTGCAATATTCCGGTTCGCCCTGTTCTGTTGACGGTTAATCATTCCTTTTTCTGCAGGAGTAACAACTCCGTCAGCTTTAGCGTGTCGCTTAGTGCGCTTAATATGCCTCTGTTG
The DNA here is from genome assembly GCA_964404825.1 of uncultured Chitinophaga sp. Lineage (GTDB taxonomy): Bacteria > Bacteroidota > Bacteroidia > Bacteroidales > JACJXF01. The sequence continues at coordinate 520 of CAYOLQ010000060.1, read as the reverse complement.
CATTTCGAGTTTCCGGGCTTCCTTGTGGGACAAATCTCCGCTTCTGGAACCTTCTGCAATTCTTCCCTGTTGTACACCCTGTCTTGCATTGGCTCTGGGAGTCTGCTGTGCATTTACTGTTGAAATTACAGCGAAAAACATAAATCCTAAGATTATGATAAATTTCTTCATGGTATAAATATTAATGTTTAACATATGATATTTAGCTTTGACCAAAAAAAGGTAAAAAGGTTTAATTGCAAGGGAAAAAAACTTCAACTTTGGAATTTTACAAGCATCTGAGAATCGAAGGATATTTCTTCGGAACCGGAATACGTTTTCTTTTAAATCCCTTGTTAATGCTAAAAAACATATACTTCTATGGTTTTATGTTAAAGTTATTAACAATAACACCAAGTGCTCAACAAAAGGTTTTTTGATAGAAAAAAAAGACCTATTTTGCCAGGCTCTGACAATATTTTCAGAGGATAGTAATTTTTCAGAAAAAATATTTTAAATTCTACAATAGTAATCTAATATT
>CAYOLQ010000059.1:0-21383 GCA_964404825.1 uncultured Chitinophaga sp. | reverse complement strand
GCACATCGGGAGAGGAGCCAAAAAAGCCAGAGAAAACCAATCTCTGGCTTTTTTTTAAAAAGATAATTCAACCAGATAGCCTCCGTGTTTTCTGATATTTAATGCCTCACCCGACCTGAAAATAAAATATTGGCCCTTTATCCCCATAAGCACTCCCTTAATTTCTGGTATCTTATCAAATCCAACACTTTTTACTTTAGCGGGATATTCAATTACCGGAAAATGAATTTCGGTAATACTGTTATCGTCCGATGCGTATTTCTGAAAATCGGAATGTAAAAACTGTATCGCTTTAAATTTTTCAGCCATCAGATTACTTTCACCTTTCTCTGCAGAACTTAACATTTTCCTCCAGTTGGTCTTATCCTGAAAGTGCATCTTTAAGGCAACCTCAATACTGCCTGCTATAAAACGGTTAGGTGTTTTGGCCACAATAATTGCTTCAACGGCCCCCTGATCAATCCAGCGTGTTGGTTTCTGTGTATAACGGGTAACTCCAACTTTCAATCCCCCTGAATTAGCCATATAAACATAATGGTCAATCAGACAATGGCTTTCGGCATATTCCATATCACGGGATTTTCCCATGTGGGCCTGACATAGCTCCGGACGAAGGACGCAGTCTTCGGTTTCGGGGGATGAAATAAAACAAGGATAGCAATAACCCTGCGCAAAAGATGTTTTTGTTACTGCTCCGCATTTAACGCAGTTAATCTGATTTCTATAAGACAAAACTATTTCTTTGCCAAGTAATTCGTTCAGATGAAGGCGTTGTCCCTCAACATCAAAGAAATAGTTAACAGGATTCGAGATCCCTGTATGCATTTTATGAAGATTCAATACATATTTCATAGAGCCTGATATAAAGGAATTCAACATTTGTATACCGCTGCCCTGTGTCACCGGGCCTCATTCTTTTTCGTTAAGAGTAAAAACAACCACCAAAATCATCATAACAGCCAGAAGGGCTCCTCCGAAAAAAGCAAATTTAATTCCTCCGATAATATAAAAAAGACCCGCAAACATTGGACCCAGAGTCTGTCCGATCCGCAATACCATCCCATTAATAGACATAAAGGCCCCGCGGTGCTGAATGGGAGCCAGATTTACCAGCATTGTCTGAATATTCGGAATATTAATCCCCTGAGCAAATCCAAAAAGCATTGCGGGAATAAACATCAGAAATGCATGCGGCATTAAGGGAATAAGGATTAATGATAGTGCATACATAATGAATGAAAATACCAATAATTTTTCGTGATCCCACCTGCGGCTAATCTTTCCAAGCTGCGCAGCAGTTATAGCAGTTGTAACAGATGAAGAGGAAAGTATCAGTCCAATAAAAAATGACTTTGACCCAAAGCTTTCTTCCAGCTTAATAGGGAAATACGTAAGATAAGAACCATAAAGAATCATAAAAGTTAAAATGTTCAGAAGGAAAAGTCCCAGAACGCGCTTATTCGACATGCTGAATAGTGTTCCCCTGAGATGCGCGAGAAGAGTGTCTTCAGCTTTTACCAAAGGATTTTTTAAGAAAAATGTTACTGATAAACCAAGCGGAATTGCCATAAGAGGAAAATAAAACGGGAAATTCCATCCAATCATACCCAGACTACCGCCTATTAATGGATAAGCGGCAGTTCCAATGCTGAGTATGCTCGCATTATACCCAATTGCCGTTGTCCTTTCCGAACCGGTGAAAATATCACCTATCAGGGTAGCATTGAGAGATCCCAATGATGCGCCACCGATCCCCTGAATAAACCGCAGAAAAAGCAATTCTCCAAAAGTATCTGCCTGACTGCACATGAATCCGGCAATAGCAAACAAAAACAATGAGGGAACCAGTACCGTTTTTCTTCCCAGCAGATCTGCCAGAACTCCCAGAATCGGGGTAAGAAATATCCCGGGTAAGGTAAATGCAGTTATTAATAAACCAACCTGACGCTGATCGATATGAAAATGTGATATAATTAAAGGAAAGGCAGGTGTAATGCTCACAACTCCCATAACTCCCATCAGAGTAATAGCAAAAATGATCTGCAGATTCCTGTTCAGGTATAAGGGCGGCTTCGATCTCAAATCAGCTGAATAAAATTCAGGTTCATAGTTAGTCAATTATGTCTAAAATAAAAATTTAAGGACTGGAAAATTGACAAAACTATATGGATTTAGACAAATTCTATGTCTCCAAAAAAAATATTTCACAAAAATTCAAATTGTATTTCTCTGTATATGTGACACATACGAAATATTTACAAATTATTTTAGTACTAGGTATTGCATGGTATTGTTTTTATTATATATCTTTGCATTGTCATCTTGTAGGTTATAAACAGTATTAAATATTTTAAACATGTCACCAACATCTTTTATTTTGACAGCAAGTTTTCTTTTACTTCTTTTTCCTCTCAGAAATTCAGGGGAGTATTCCGTGAAAAAGGAAAAAGAATTAAAAATGGTAAATCCTATAAGCGTAAGCCTTCATATTAAATCATCGGAGACTAAAGCTAATTATAGTTCAGAGCCTCAGGTTGGATTGACCAGCAGTGAAGTTAAAAACCTTGCGCTTCCGGAAGAGTCTTTTAATGAAGAAGCTCTGGAATTGGAATCCTGGATGAAAAGTCCCAAAACATGGAGTAATAAAATAGAACAAAATCAGTAAGATTATGAATGTAGAAAACGCCAAAGCACAGATGAGGAAAGGCACTCTCGAGTACTGCATTTTGCTGATACTCGATAAGAAAGATGCTTATGCCTCTGATATTATCAATCAGTTGAAGGAAAACCAGCTGATTGTTGTAGAAGGAACCCTCTATCCTCTTTTAACAAGGCAGAAAAATGCCGGTTTATTAAGTTACCGCTGGGAAGAATCTACTCAGGGTCCACCCCGTAAGTATTATGCCATTACAGAAATCGGCAGGTCGTACCTTAAAGAAATGGATAAGGGATGGACCGGGTTAGTGGATACAATAAATTCAATTAAAGCAAATAAATAACATATTAAAAATAAATAAAATGAAAAAGGCAGTAAAAATAAACCTAAGCGGACAGATCTTCCATATTGATGAAGACGCTTACGAAAAACTGAAAGTATACCTTGATACCATCAGCAGCCATTTTTCCAATGTCAGTGAAAGCCAGGAAATACTTTCTGATATTGAAATGCGAATTGCAGAACTGTTCCGTGAGAAAATGAGCGATGAAAATCAGGTAGTATCAGTTAAAGAGGTTGAAGAGGTTATCGATATTATGGGCAGACCCGAAGAAATCGCCGATGAAGACGAAACAACGGGTCCGGGCAGAAGCCGGGAACAACGGGCCTCAAGAAGGCTTTACCGCGATCCTGATAATGCAGTTTTCGGAGGGGTTAGTGCAGGATTAAGTGCATACCTGAATCTTGACCTTTTGTTGATCCGAATCTTGTTTGTTGTGTTCACCCTTCTGGGAGCCGGCACTCCTCTGCTATTGTATATTATTCTATGGATTGCTGTTCCAAAAGCCGGATCAGCAGCTGAAAAACTTGAAATGAGAGGCGAAAAAGTAACTGTTTCAAATCTGGAGAAAGCTGCAAAAGAAGAATATGAAAACGTTAAGGAAAACCTCAAAAAAGCAAGAAATTCCGAAAGCTTTCGCAGGACAGAAGATGCTTTCACAAGTTTCTTTATGGCAATAGGAACCATTTTCATGGTTTGTCTGAAGATTTTTCTGGGATTTATTGCTGTAGTACTGATTCTTATTGGAATTGGACTTCTTTTCGGCACTGTTAGTTTTGTGTTTTTCGGCGCACATTTTATTCCCTTTGGCAACGACGGAAGCTTTCAGCATACATTACCCGAGCTGATTCAGCCATTTGTAAACCCACAGAATGCAAGCGCTTTAATCATAGCCGGCTTACTTCTGGTCCTTATACCCATACTTGCAATAATCTACGGTCTGTTTAAAGCATTGTTCCGCTTTAAAGGAAAAGACAGGCTCCTTGGACTTAGTGCTTTTACAATCTGGATTCTTGCACTTATCGCCGCGATTATGCTGATTTACTATGAAGGCAGAAACTATCAGGATGGAGAAATTATTACCGACACAAAATCTTTGACCTCCTTTACAGGCGATACCTTATATCTGTCGGTAGATGTGGCTGAATTAAATAAAATAGAATCAGAGGATTATTTCAACATCGATCATAAATGGTATTTCTCGGAGGATATGAACAATTTTTACGGTGATATTGATATAAATGTCAGGAAATCTGCAGATTCTGAATACAAAGTAAGGATTGAAAAAAGTGCAAGAGGCATTGATAATGAGACGGCACAAAAAAATGCCCAGGATATTATTTATGAGTTCAAACAAAAGGAATCTTCCCTTATTCTGGATCCGTACTTTATTATTGAGAAAGACGGTCCATGGCGTGCTCAGGCCATAGAAGTAACTGTGTATGTGCCAATGGGGAAAGCAATAAAGTTTGAGAAAAACACTGAAGACTTTATTGGCTGGGTTCAGAATACAGAAGACTATTCCGATTGGGAAATATCCGGAAAAACATTACAGATGAAAGAAGACGGTCTTGGTTTACCATAGTGCATTATCCCGATAACTGCCTGCGCCTTTTCCTTCTATTATGATGTGAATATCCTATCATAATTTCCCGGAAGAGGCGCTGTGTTTAAAATGTCTTTGATTTTTTCTTGTTGTAACAGATGTTTGGCCAATTGCGCAGGCTGAGCAAAAAAAAACCTACGGGACCAATTTCTTGAATTTTTTTTCTAAATTTGCCCCACAATAAAAAATTGTCCCGTGGTGTAATTGGCAACACGTCTGATTTTGGTTCAGAAGAGTTCAGGTTCGAAACCTGACGGGACAACGAAATTTTCCTCTAAACGCCTATGACATTAATTGTTTTAGGCGTTTTGCATTATAATCCCCGGGATCACTGAACCTTTAGTGGGAATTGTTCTGGAAATACTCCAATTTCGCAGAAATCATGCTGAAACCAACTTCTGTTGTTCAACCTCCCTGAATGCATAGATTGTTTGTAAAACTCTTTCTTTAATTTCTTCTGCTGTCGGATTTAATTCTTCCCGGGTAAAGCTTCCTTCCTGAATATTTATTCTTTCAAAAACCATCAGATACAGATTAAAAATAATATCCAGACTTAACTGGTATCTTGGCCCGAGCAAGGGGCTTATTTCGCGGATCATATCATCTGTCTGCTTCCGGTATATATCGGCCAGATCGCAATATTCTTTTACCATTGAGCGGAATCCGTCCTTTATTTTTGACCCTCTGGCCATTTCATTAAGCTCCTGATGATTCAATCCGTGCTTCAAAAGCATATTATCGGCGAAATAGTTCAGGTTGTTAAACTGGTCTTTTTGGAAATCACGTATAATATGAACCAGATAACTAAATATGGCACATGGTGTTGCAGCGCGTTTCACATCATAGACAGGAGGACAATAACCTTTGGATCCCTTAGATATTCCGCATAAATGCACAAATACCGATGCCGGTGCAACACATGCCCCTCTTGAATATTCCAGAAAACTGTCAAGACTGGAAAACCCGTTATGGTGGATATCATAAATCATCGACTTTGCGAAAGTTTCCATCGTCCAGAAGGGTATCTTAAAAGTATCAAAGGTTTCGGTGAGTAATTTTTGAAAGGGATCTCCTGAAGAATTATCTCTTACGGAACAAATCCATTCATTTACCATGGAAACAAACATTTCTTTTTCGCTATCTTTTATAGCTATAAACTGAGATTTATAATCATCGATAAAGTCGTCTACTTCTCTCATAAACTTATAACAAACCTTAGCAGCATGAAACCGGTCTTCATCCCAGAAATTAGCAGCAATAAGAATGTTCGGGTGATCAATAATCTTTGCAAAATCCAGACTATTGCAAATGTCGAGATACTTACTTGTTGATGTTTTCATTTTGATACTTTCTCCAGCAGAGAATTTGATTGAGCTAAATTGTTTTTAAAAATCAGTCCGCAAATTCTGTTCCGATATAAGAAGTTTTTTAAATTTAATTCTCCAGAAGAATGCGTTCCGAGGTCAGCTTAGATGAAAGCAAAACCAATGGTACTCCATTACCCGGGTGTGTGCTCCCCCCTACAAAATATAAATTCCGGTACCGGTTATGCCGGTTATGCGGCCTGAAATAACCCATCTGCATAATACTATGCTTTAAACTCCCGAAAACAGATCCTTTTTCTACATTAAAAATACTTTCCCAGGTGGTGGGAGGATAACAAATTTCAAATTTTATATTCTCCTCAATATCGGAAATCCCGATTTCGGTAAGTCGTTTAAAAACAGCATTCCGGGTAGTTTTAATTAGCTGATTCCAGTTATAATCGGTATTTCCGTTCAGATGACCCATCGGTACTATAACCGACAGAGTATCTTCTCCCTCAGGAGCTGCTGAAGGATCGGTCCTTACCGGAGAATGAATATAAAAACTTGGGTTTCCGGAAAGGGAATGATGTTTAAAAATCATATCCATACTTCCTTTTACGTCTTCGGATAGAAAAACACTATGATGGCCAAGCTGAGGATAGACCTTTTTTAATCCCCAGTGCATTACCATCGCGGAACAAGCATAATCCTTCTTTCGCATCCTGCGGGAATCCCTCTTTCCCGGCAGCAATTCCCTGTATACATAAGGTAAATCTGCATTTGCAACAACAATATCTGCAATCCGGCTGCTTCCATCGGTAAATAACACTTCATCAACCCTCTTTCCTGTTGCAAGTATTTGCATTACCGGCTTCCCAAAATGAAAATTCACACCCAGATCCCTGGCTTTGCTGAGGAGTTTTTCAGTTATACTGTACATACCTCCAATTGGGAAAAGTGCACCTTCTGTCAATTCTGCCGCCGGTAACATAGCAAAAAGAGCCGGGGCATCAAGCGGATTCTGCCCGACATATATATTCTGAAACGTGAATGCCTGGTGTAATTTGGGGCTCTTAAAAAACTTTTTTACGAATGTCTGGTGATTAAGATAAAATTTAAGTCTAAGCAGTAAAACAACGTTTCTAAACGTGATAAACTCCGCAAGATTCTTAAAATTTCTGCCCAGAAGTTGTTGCATAGATAAACGGAAAAAACCGTATCCACCTGAAATATATAGTTTGAATTTATCGTAGCTGCCTTTTTCAATTTCCTCGAGTTGAACCCGCATTACTTCCTGATTTGTACTGAAAGCAATATTCTCGCCGTTTTTAAAATAAACCTTATATACATTGTCCAGATTCTTCAGTTCAAAACAATCATCGAAGTCCAATCCCAGAGAATTGAAAACGCTTCTGTAAATGGATGGCATCATCAGAATAGTTGCCCCGATATCAAACCTGTGTCCATCTCTTATAATCTGCCCACAGCGTCCTCCCGGAGCGGTGTTCTTTTCAAAAACATCCACCGTATAACCTTTGTCTGCTAAAAATATTGCAGTTGAAATTCCTCCGATTCCTGCTCCAATAATTAAAGCTGATTTTTTACCTTCCATCTGTTTATGAGTCATAAAGAAGGCTAAATTATAGAATTCCTTTAAACCAAAAGGATATATAAATTGTAGAATAATTCTAAATTATATGGTTTTGAAACAATCAGATGATTTATTAGCTTTACATATATTAAAATCTAATAATTTTCAACAGAAAAAAGCAGCAGGGTATCGTAATTAAAGCAATATTTCACAGGGGAAATTGATCCCTATATCAAAAAGACAATAACGGGTTGACAAATACCGCTTCAATTAATTATATTTATCCCTCTTAATTTGGATTCTAATGTCTGTTAAACAGAGAAAAATAACTGTTAAGCATTACCTTAATAAAAGAGCGAAAGCCAGATTATTAGGAGAGGAGAAGTATTATCCGCTTTACCTGCAGCTCATTGTTTCGGGACATAAGGCCCAGTTAAAAAGTAAAGTTTCTGAATATTTTCATTCCTACAGGGGGTATTTTGATAGACTATTTTCTGATCCTGAAAAGACAAAGCTTATTTATCAGGGGTATTTTTCCGACACTATATTGAAAAAGCTGAGTACTGAAAAGATTTTCCCTCTTTCAAATATATTGCAGGATGAAACGGATCTTATTACGAGAATAATAAAATCGATTCTGCTATATAATACCAAAAGTTTTTCTCTGATAAATTTCAGTTCGGTTTATGATCAACATATAAAGGATATTCATGAAATCCTTGAGAATGCAGTTAAAAAATATTATCTGAAAGAGTTAAATGAGATTTTCTTAAAATCTACAAAAAGTGAAGATTCCAGAAAACTATTCAAAGTCTCAAATTACTTTATACATTTCATAAATTGGGAAAACAGTTTTAGCAACTATTATGAAATCACATATGAGGTTTTGCCCAGTGAAATAAAATTTCTTGAAAACCATTTGTCAGAAGACCTTAAACTGAATATAAAAGCTCTTCTGGCTTTTCATTCCCGATCAAATTATCTCCGAAGGTTTCTGGATAAAACACAAAAAGGACAGATGCCCAATGTAAATTACATGGACTGGCTTGATTCCGGAAAAGAATTCATTTCACGGGAGTTTATAAAAATATTTGGTAAACAGAAAGCCATTGAATATATAAACGCCCTGGACTTCATTCTTTCCAAAGAACTTAAACCTGCAATAATTTTATAATACGCGGCAGATTACCAGATATCCAACCGAAAGTTTTTTAATTCTTTTGCAATCCCCTTTGCATCCCCGCATAATTCATCGAGACTATTCCAGAAGGATTTCCCGTGATGTTTATGGATTGTATGAACAAGCTCATGCAGGATAATATAATCACATAAATGCTCCGGAAGTCTTACAAGATGCAGGTTCAGATTAATCCCGTTACGGCCTGTACAGCTTCCCCAGCGGGATTTCATATTCTTTATACTCACACTCCGGTAAACAAACTTATGGTGTTTTGCCAGTTTTTCAAGTCTGGCCGGCAAAATATCTTTTGCTTCTTTCCTCCATGTCTCAAGGATTGCAGAACGGATTTTTTCCTGTGCGGCGGCAGAGTCAATTTTGCAGGAAAATGGAACGGAAACCAATATTTTGCCATTACCAATTTTTTTATGAATTCTATCACCTTCTATTCGTTCTATTCTCAAAACATGGTTTCGGGTTGAAAATTCTGTAAGCTCATGAAATTGTGTTTGTTGCCCGGAATTTTCAATAATCTTATTTCTGATTTTATTAATCCAGGGCGCTTTCTCTCTGACAAATGATTCTGCCTGAAAATAACTAATGTGAAAAGGAATTGTTACTTTTACCTCGTGCGTAGTTTTAACCCGTATTGTTAAACGTTTTGCGCGTTTGTTTTTTTTAAAAAATACGTCTCCTATTCCATCAAAAAATATTATTCTTTCACTATCCATTATACAATTCCTTTAAAGCTTTTCGTTATCTTTATGTTTTTTAAAATTTTCAATAAAATGAAGTCAAATTTAAGAATAATACCTCTATTGATACTTTTCGGGTTTATTATAAATACACCCGGATATTCTCAGGAACCCTGGAGTCTTGAGCAGTGTATTGAATATGCGTTGGAACACAATATTCAGATTAAACAGCAAAAGTTAAATACAGAATACAACAGCAACCTGCTGCAGCAGTCAAAAGTAGACCTCTATCCAAATCTGAATGGTTCTGCATCCTATGGAAGTTCATTCGGCCGTGCGCTGGATCAGACAACATACCAGTTCACACAAAACCAGACAGTTCAATCTGTTAATCTGAATCTAAGTTCTTCGGTAACTCTTTTCAGCGGATTTCAAAAGCTTAACTCTATTAAACAAAATGAGTTTAACCTGCAGGCAAGTATTCAGGACCTTGATAAACTAAAAAATGATATTTCCCTGAATATTGCTGCCGGATACCTCCAGATTTTATTCTCATCTGAACTCGTTGAGGTTTCCCGTGCACAGGTAGAACTAACAAAACAACAGGTTGGAAGAACTGAAGTCCTTTTTAATGCCGGCAGCTTACCTAAGGCTAACCTTTTGGAAATTCAGGCTCAGCAAGCTTCTGAAGAAATGCAACTGGTTACATATGAAAATCAGCTGATGATTTCTATCCTGAACCTCACTCAATTTCTCGATCTTGAAAGTGCTGAAAATTTTCAGGTTGTAACACCTGTTCTTTCGGATATTCAGGAAAATGAATTGCTTTACGGGGTTGATTCAGTTTACGCCTACGCTGTGGAAACCCTTCCTCAGATTAAAGGAGCTGAGTACCGTAAAGAAAGTGTGGAAAAAGGTCTCGAAATTGCCCGTGGAAGCCGTATTCCGCGACTTACACTCTCCGCAAATTATGGAACCGGATTTTCAGATGTACGTCAGCAGGTTATCGGAACCCGTCTTGACACAATGGTTGTTGGCACTACTCCCGGCGGAGATATTGTAAGCAGTATTTACCCTTCACCTGTTTATGGCAATTATCCCATGGGAAGTCAGTTTAATGATAATATCAGCACCAGTGTCTTTTTCAATCTGAGCATTCCAATTTTTGCAAACTTCCAGATCAGAAACGGGATAAGAAATTCCAGAATCAATGTTGAAAACTACAATCTGGAACTGGAAAATGCTAAAAACATTCTATATAAAGAAATTCAACAAGCTTATGCTGACGCAGTTGCAGCACTGAAAAAATACAGAGCAAGCCAAAAAGCCCTGGTTGCCATGGAAGAATCTTTTAACTATATGCAGGAAAAATATAACGTCGGGCTTTTAAGCAACGTGGATTACAATGTTGCTAAAAATCAGTTGATTAAAACAAAATCCGACCTCCTTCAGGCAAAGTACGACTATATTTTTAAAACCAATATTCTTAATTTTTACAGGGGAGAACCCATTAAATTGTAATAGAATGAAATCAAAAAAAATCTTCAGATATGTTCTGATTGTTGCAGTTATTGCTGTAATTGTGCTGTTAGTAGGTAAAAAGAAAGGCTGGTTCGGAAACGAACTCAAAATAAAAGTGGCCGTTGAAAAAATCGAGAAAAGGGATATTGTTGAGGTAATCACTGCTAACGGAAAAGTCCAGCCTGAAACGGAAGTAAAAATCAGTCCCGAAGTTTCAGGAGAAATCGTTGAACTAAATGTTAAAGAAGGTGATTTTGTGGAAAAAGGCAATCTGCTTATTAAAATCCGGCCGGATAATTACATTTCAATACTTAACGGCGCTGAAGCTAGCGTAAATAGTGCAAAGGCAAGATTGAAACAATCCGAAGCAAGGTTAATTCAATCAAAACAGGATTTCGACCGAAACAAGAGTCTTTGGGATCAGAAAGCTATTTCTGAAGCAGAATTTGAACAAATAAGTTCAACTTACAGCTCTGCTCAGGCTGAAAAAGATGCCGCATCCTATTCGGTTGAGAGTGCAGTTGCTTATATGAAGGAAGCTCAGGAAAACCTGAGGAAAACCTCAATTTATGCACCTATGACAGGCACCGTATCCATGCTTAATGTTGAGCTTGGCGAAAGAGTGCTGGGTACAAATATGATGACAGGCACAGAAATGCTTCGGATTGCCGATCTGGGCCGCATGGAGGTTGAGGTGGAAGTTAATGAAAACGATATCGTCAAAGTTCATAAATCAGACACAGCCCTGATTGAAATGGACGCCTACATTGGAAGGAAATTTAAAGGTCTGGTAACTGAAATTCCTGTATCAGCCCAGACTACAGGCCTTACCACTGATCAGGTTACCAACTTCAATGTAAAAATTCTGCTCATAAGTGAAGATTACAGCGATTTGGTAAGCGACAAAAATCAATATCCTTTGAGGCCGGGAATGTCTGCTACATCTGATATTCAGACCTCACGCAAATTCGCAGTTGCTACAATTCCTCTTCAGGCAGTTACCACTCGTCCTGATACGCTTGTGGTCGCGAAAGACACAACTATGCTCAAAACAGAAGATGAAACTACAAAAAACAAAAAAGACGAATTAATTGTCGCCTTCGTTGCAAAAGAAGGAAAATCAGTCATGAAAACTGTACAAACAGGTATCCAGGATGATAAATATATTGAGATTATTTCGGGACTCGAATCGGATGATCAGGTAATAACTGCCCCATATTCTGCTGTTTCTAAAAAATTGCAGAACAATACCCTGATTGAAGTTGTTGATATTAAAGACCTTTTTAAAGGGGAAAAAGAAAAGTAAGCACACACAAGTCATGACCTTCATTCTTAACGTTGAAACCTCAACCACCGTATGCAGTGTTTCTGTTTCGGGGGATGGAAAAGTATTGTCTCTAAAAGAGATAATGGATGCAAAATCCCACGCTTCTCAGCTAACCCCTTTTATTTCAGAGGTATTAACAGAGGCCGGTTTAAAACCACAGCAACTCAACGCTATTGCGGTCAGTAAAGGCCCGGGATCATATACAGGACTGAGAATTGGAGTTTCAACTGCAAAAGGTATTGCTTATGCCTTAAATGTTCCGCTTATTTCGGTAGATACTTTGTTCAGCATGGCTTCAGGTTTTATTAATCAATACCCTCAGGTTACAAAAGAGAAAAACCTGCTGTTTTGTCCGATGATAGACGCCCGGAGAATGGAGGTATATTCTGCAGTATATAATTCCCGGCTAAAAGAAATAAGAGAAATTAAAGCGGAAATAATTCACCCTGATTCATTTATCAACCTCTTCCGCGAGAATCAGATCCATTTCTTTGGTGATGGAGCTATGAAATGCAAACAAATGATTCATAATGAATCAGCTTTCTTCCACGAAGGATTTCATCCTTCTGCAAAACATATGGCCGGAATTGCCTACGAACGTTTTAAATCAGGTAAAACCGAAAACCTTGCCTATTTTGAACCATTTTATCTGAAAGACTTTGTTACAACAATTCCGTCACCAAAGATGTTTTAGTATGGGGCACGGTATTTGCCACTCTTCTTTATATTCTCCTGTTATGAAAAAAATTATTCTATATATTCTTTTTCTTATCCTTCTCCAAAATGGTCATACTCAGATTAGTCAAAACCGATTTATTCCGGGAGAGAAATTAAAATTTGTTATCTATTACGGACTGGTTAACGGGGGATATATTAATGCTGAACTCGTTTCAGCTGAACACGAAGGCCAAAAAGTCTATCATTCTAAAATGCTTGCAACAACCACAGGTTTAGCAGACGTTTTATACAAGGTTAAGGACGAGTACCAGTCGTATTTTAATCCCGAAACTACATTACCCTATAAATCAATAAGAGACATAAGCGAAGGTAAATACAAAAGGTATGATCTGGCATTTTTTGACCATAAGAACCTCAAAGTAGTCAACAGTAAAGATAAAGAGTTTATCGTTCCTCCGGATATACGTGATATGGTAGCTGTTTTCTATTATATCAGGAATCAGGATTTTGAATCAATGAAACCCGGTGATATCATTAAAGTTAATACCTTCTTCGATAATGAGGTATTCCCATTCGACATGAGATACCGGGGTATTGTTACCATAAAAACCAAAAAGAGTGAGTACCGCTGCATTAAACTTGTACCATACGTTGAACCCGGCCGTGCTTTTGAAAACGAAGATGATATGACAATTTATCTCTCAGCCGACCGTAACCGGGTTCCAATCCGGGTGGAATTTAATCTGAAGGTTGGTTCCATAAAATGCGATCTTATAGAATACTCGGGTTTGAAATACTAAAATAATTGCAAAGCCCGAAAGTTTTTCTTTATTTTACACTCCTTTTTGAAAATAGTATTGATTACCAAATATTTATTCGTTTTTTATGGCTACAACAGCAGATTTTAAAAATGGTTTGTGTATGGAATATAATGGCGATCTCTATACGATCGTTCAGTTTCAGCATGTTAAACCAGGGAAAGGCGGAGCATTTGTCAGAACGAAACTCAAAAATTTAAAAACAGGAAAAGTTATTGATAATACTTTTAATGCGGGTGTAAAAATCGATACGGTTCGCATCGAAAGAAGGCCCTATCAGTTTCTTTATAACGATGATATGGGCTACCATTTTATGCATATGGAGACCTATGAACAAACCTCCCTCAGCCCCGACCTTATTGAGAATAAAGATCTGATGAAGGAAGGTCAGAATGTAGAAATGATGGTACATGCCGATACCGAGACTCCTCTTTCCTGTGAACTTCCGCCTTTTACAATACTTGAAGTAACCTATACAGAACCTGGTATCAGGGGCGACACTTCATCATCCACCGCTCTGAAACCTGCAAAACTCGAAACAGGTGCATCCATTATGGTTCCGCTATTTATAAACCAGGGAGATAAAATAAAGGTTGATACCCGCGACAGATCCTACTATGAAAGAGTCAAATAGAATAAAATGAACCCGATTTATGTCTGGTTTTACTCTTCTGAATAATTGTCATTTTCCGCAAAAATAAAAAACCTTATATTTACCAAAATATAAGGTTTCTTTCTTTTACCATGGCAGATAAATTTTCATCCTTAAAGCGCCTGCATATTTCTAATTTCAAGCTTAATTCCTTGCTTGAGATAACCAATGCTATTAATGAAAACCTATCAGTAGAAGATCTTTTAAAACGGTATAAAAAAATCCTCACCGAAGAACTTGAAATCGGAAAAGTAATTATATTTAAGCTCACCGATACAAAATGGGATTGTATAATTAATGCCGGATTCCCCGAAAAACTTGCACAATCCTTTAATCCTGCCGTACAGCTTCCCAGCCTGACCGAAATCACTTTTATCTCAGCAGTTCCTGATCGCTTTTCGGAAGATGTGGATATTATTATTCCTGTTAACCATAAGGAGAAGCCTGTTGCCTATGTGCTCATAGGGGATGTGGATGAGGAATCAGAGGGAATCAGCCCAATAATCAGACATCTGAGGTTTATTCAAACCCTCTCCAATATTATTATAGTTGCTATTGAAAATATAAGACTTTACAACGATAGTCTTCTTCAGGTTGCGATGAAAAGAGAAATGGAGCTTGCATCGCGTATGCAAACCATGTTAATCCCCTCCCATAATAAACTCCCCTGGAACGAAAAAATCCATTTTAAAGCTTTTTATCACCCCCATTATGATGTGGGTGGCGATTATTATGATGTTATTCAATTATCTCAGGATGAAGTTGGATTTTGCATTGCAGATGTATCCGGAAAAGGTATATCTGCTGCACTTTTAATGTCAAATTTTCAGGCGAATCTCCGGGCTCTGTTTATCCAGACTTCCGAACTTTCTGACCTGGTTAAACTATTAAATGAAAGGGTATTAAACAGTGCCAATGGAGAAAAATTCATTACACTGTTTATTGCAAAATATAGCTATAGTACCGGAAAGCTGGAATATATTAATGCCGGCCATAACCCCCCTCTGCTTTACAATGTTAAAACCGCACGTCTTAGCTTACTCGAAAGTGGATGTGTTGGCATGGGCATGCTCGACGAAATACCTGTTATTAATAAACAAACCTTTACAATAGAAGACTCCACTAAACTTTTACTCTATACCGATGGGCTCGTCGAACTGATAGAAGGGGATGATGTGGGATATGGTTATAAATTTATTCAGGAGGAAATCTCCAATCCTGATCCAATTGAAAAAAATATGAAGGATATTATTCTTCAGCAACGCATTGAGACAGGTAACAATGCTATTTTTGATGATATTTCTATTCTGGGGATTGAATTTCTTGTCCGGTAGGCCCTTGTCCCGAATACTTCAGATCCAATGCAACCAGAATTGCTGTAAAACCCCAGAATAAAGCAGAAGCTTTATCGGTATCAAGGAAGTTGTTTAAAATCCCGTGAATATAATACGTTAGAAGCGAAAGTATAACCGATAAAGCCATTACTCTTACCTGCCGGCTTTTACTTCTGAAATATACCCGAAAACCGGTTCTTAGTGTCAGCCCGATTATAAGTAATATACTGAAAATACCCGGTATGCCCTGCTCAGCCAAAGGACCCAGATATTCAGAATGCGCATTACCCAGTGTATGTGCATTCGTAGAAATGGTGGTTTTTTCCCATGAATTCTGAAAAGGTGCATACTGAAACATATATGTCCCCGGACCCCAACCAAAAACAGGTCTTTCCTCAAACATTCTTAATGCACAACTCCATCGGTTTAATCTTTCCAGATTAGATGCATCGGTCTGAACATTTGATATAGACTGCAAATGCTCGGTAAGTTTCCCTGAAGAAGTTTGCTTATTGCCCTCCAGTTTTAATATTATCTCTGTTTTGAACGTAAAAAACAAGCTGAACAGAATAATTCCGGTAACAAAAACATATTGCCATCGGATCTTCAACAATACCAGAACCCATATTCCTGCAACCCCTGCAAGACTAACCCATGTAGCCCGTGTATAGGATAATAAGGTTGCAGTAAAAAATAACAGGATTAACAAAATGAATAAGAAATGCTTTACCGGAGTCAATTTTCTGAAATAATTCACATATAACCCTATCAGAACCGGTATTATCATACCAAGCGCCATGCCATAGGCTGTATGGTCGTTGTAAAAGGGTTTAACCACTGAATGAGCCGCCATCTGATTCATGAGGCCATAAGTACTGTGTCTGATAATTGAATATAAAATAACCACCGTAAATGGCACAATATAAAACCATATGTATTTGCGCATTTCTCTTTTACTATTGAAAATCTCAACAGCTAAAAGGTAGAAAGCCAGAATAAACCATATTCTTGCTATTAAAAACTTAAAAGACACAAGAGGCATTGAACTGGGTATGGATGTCAGAAATATCCATGCAAGATTAAAATATATTGCTAACGTAACCGGATGCCGGAGAATACGGATATCAAGTCGCTGGCCTTTCAGATACTTCAGAAAAAACAACAACATTACTCCCGCGAGCATGGGCTCTGTTGGCAGAAAAAGATCAACTCCGATACCCCTTCCGACTATATTTGTAAGTGGAATGGAAAATGGTACAAGGAATACAATCAGGTATATAAACTTATCAAGGGATGCAAAGGCAATCCATATAAGAATGATCAGAAAAGGGATAACGGGCAGATAAAAAATCTCAAAATATATCAAAATGGAGTTAAGGATCACAAAAGCAAAGGCAACCAGATAAAATCTGAGTGCACTTGATTTATCCCTGAGTATGGTGATAAGAGAATTTATTGCAGTTTCTTTTTAAGGTTATCATTCAAAATCAATCCCATCAATCCAAACATAAAAGCTGCAAGCGTTGATACGATTACAATCATTGATTTTTTTGGATATGCTTTCTTTTCAGCCTTAATCGCTTTATCGACCAGAAATTTATGAGGAAGTGCCTGATTAACTTCAACCCTGGCCTCCATTACCCTCTGCATTAAACGGGTTAATAATCCCGATTGAAGTCCTAACTGAGCATTTAAAACATCATATGTTCCGCCATACTTCGATAATATCTCAAACTTTTCTTCAAGTGCTTTTACAGCCTGACTATTTCCTGCAACAATTGCTTTTCCATATGCTTCATGGTACCTGTCTGCCTGGGCAATTGAATTATTCACACCCAATGCACGGATAATGTCCATTGAATCCTTTGCAGCCTTATATAAAACAAGAACCTCATTGTACTCCTTTTCAACGATTTCCAAAGCATCAACTGCTCTCTGTTTAAGCATATTACTAAAAACAGTATCAGTAAATGCGGCAATATCATTTGCAATATCAGCAGCCATTTGTGGATCATAGTCCATAACTTCAACCAGAACAGACATAAATTCGGTTCGCTTAAAATGAACATTTGAGCCGTAGGCTGCATTTAACTGTGTCATCGGGAATTTTGAATCCGGTTCAATACCGTAATGTTCCATCAGGTTATATTTCTTAACAATCCTGTTCTTGATTTCCTCTGAATTCAATACCTGAAGAAGCTGTTCTGCCTGATCCTCCTCCCCAATCTCATATATGCTTGACTTCCCGCCGTAATTGTCGGCAAGCAAATTTTTTGAAACAGATGCGTTCGCTGTCGGGAACATGATAACTGTCGACCTAAACATCGGAGTAATTGTAAATGATACAATTACCGCCAAAACGGCCGCTGCAATAGAAATAATTGCAAGTGGGAAGCGTTTTTCCCAGATATAAATCAGAAGATCGGTAGACGCAAAATCGTATTCGCGCTTTTTACTGTTTTCCCTTACCATTGTTTAGTATTTTATGATTTTAACCTTACTATATAATAATTTTTTTTCCCTTTTTGAATCAGAACATATTTTTCATTGAGGAAATCACTTTTTGTAATTATGCGGGATTCATTCTCTACCTTTTCCTTGTTGATACTTAGTCCGCCTCCCTGTATCATCCTTCTGAGCTCTCCTCTTGAGCTGAAAACACCAGTATCATCACTCAGAAAATCAAGAACTCCGCGCTGATCATGAATCATGCTGATTTCATGCTGCGGAACCCCGTCAAAAACAGCCAGAAACATATCCTCTTTAAGGTTTCGGAGGGATTCTGTTGTTCCTTTTCCAAATAAAATTTCGGAAGCATCAACAGCTGCCTCATAATCTTCTTTACTATGTACCATGCAGGTGAGTTCCCGTGCCAGAGCCTTCTGAAGATTCCTTTCGTGCGGGGATTTCTTATGCTCCTCAACCAGACCTTCAATTTCAACCTTCGGAAGCAGGGTGAAGATTTTGATATATTTTTCAGCATCTTCATCGGATACATTCAGCCAGAACTGGAAAAATTTATAGGGTGATGTTCGCTGCGGATCGAGCCATACATTACCTTCCTCGGTTTTTCCAAATTTACCACCGTCTGCCTTTGTTATAAGAGGACATGTAAGTGCAAAAGCATCACCTCCCTCGATTCTCCGAATTAACTCGGTACCTGTAACAATATTTCCCCACTGATCAGATCCTCCCATCTGCAGACGACAGTTCTTTTGGCGGTACAGATGAAGAAAATCATATCCCTGAACCAGCTGATAAGTGAACTCGGTAAACGACATTCCGGAACCCGAATCTGCTGATAACCTTTTCTTTACGGAATCCTTAGACATCATATAATTAACGGTAATATGCTTACCTATATCCCGGATGAAGTTCAGAAATGAATAGTCTTTCATCCAATCGTAGTTGTTAACCAGCTCAGCCGCGTTTGCAGCACCTGAAGTAAAATCCAGAAATTTTCCCAGCTGCTTCTTTATACACTCCTGATTGTGCCTGAGGGCAGGCTCATCCAGAAGATTTCTTTCCTGCGATTTCCCGGAGGGATCACCAATCATTCCTGTTGCTCCTCCAACCAAAGCAAGGGGTTTGTGACCGCAAACC
Source organism: uncultured Chitinophaga sp. (assembly GCA_964404825.1). Classification (GTDB taxonomy): domain Bacteria; phylum Bacteroidota; class Bacteroidia; order Bacteroidales; genus JACJXF01. The sequence goes on along the minus strand of CAYOLQ010000059.1, from coordinate 2,078 downwards.
TGAAAATGCTTTAACATCATAACCCCTACCAGATGACCAATATGTAATGAATCGGCTGTTGGATCAATACCCAGATAAGCACTCGTTAATTCCTTTTTTAATTGCTCTTCTGTTCCCGGCATAATGTCGTGAACCATGCCCCGCCAAGTGAGTTCTTCTATAAAATTCATTCCTGAAATAATTTTCCCAAAGATAATAATACTTCTTAATTTACTGTCGCGCTCCTGCGCAGGTAAAACAATCGTATCCGGGGTCAAACGATGAACACTGTCAGATTATTGTTTTCGGGGGAGCAGGTGGCGTTTCAAATTTCTCTTTAATACTTTCGAAATTCAGGTATGGAAATACAAAGGGCGCTACTTTGGAAAGCGGACGGTATAGAAGTGATTCATTTTTAGCCTGTTCTCCAATGAGTCTGGAGGAGCGATCGGTAGATTCCAGCAGACTGATTAAAATGCTCAGGATGAAAGTCCATTTAAGCAAGCTGAACAATACACCCAGAAACCTGTTCAGAAAACCCAGTGCTACAGCTTTAACGAGTTTATCTATCGCCCAGCCAAGCAGTCGAATTAACAGAACAACAAGAATAAAAGTACATGCAAATGCCAGAATGGATAAATGTCTTGGTTCGGGATGAAACCATTTTCCGAGATATTCGCCAACAACCGGAGAGAAATGAATTGCGGCATATACGCCAAGGATTAATGCAACCAGAGTTGCAACTGAAATAATCAGACCTTTTGTAAACCCCCTGTACACCGCCCATAACAAAGGAAGGCCAAGAAAAACATCAAGATAAGTCATACCTGTTTAATTGAATTTCAATTCAGTATTTTTTACTTTCAAATTTACTCTGAATTTCAGGAACATAAAATAAATCATGGTTTATCTCCAAACAATGTAAGGAGTTTTTAAACGAGTGTACCACAAATGGAAACTTCTTTTGATTCAACCCAAAAACTCTTATATTTGTACCCGCTTAAAAAAGCGGAATGTACAGATGTTGAATCTGAAAGCCATTTAACTGCATAAACTTCAGATTTTCAGCAAAACGGCCCCATAGTTCAAGGGATAGAACGGAAGTTTCCTAAACTTTAAATTCCAGTTCGAGTCTGGGTGGGGCTACATTTTAAACCCCTTATGTGTATGAACATAAGGGGTTTATGTTTTATTGTACCCCCGAATTGTACCCCTTTTTTGATAATTAATATTTCTAATTGTTTATACAAACTCGACCCTAAAATCCAATTAGCGTTCCCGAATATTTGCATTCCGAACATTCCCAGAAAAGTTTATTTTCATCAGGGTCAACCGAACTCGAAATTGTGCCAGTGCATCCTTTCCTGAAACATCGTAAATATGTCGGGGTCAGGGTGTCAGGAATGGTCTTCATTGTTTCATCAACGACCATGGAGAAGAAAGCCGATATTTCTCTGGCTTGTTTGGGTACTGACTTTGGATTATTGTCATCTAAAGGGTGTGGAAGTTGATGTTTACTGGGCATTTGGTTTATAAAATTAATTGGAAATGCTCTAAAACTTTAAACTGATTTAATTAAGGATTTAAGGTATTTGTATTATTCACTTATTTCAGGTAGGCTTCCGCTATTGTTGAACCTAATTTTCTTGCATCCAGAAAGTCTTGAATTGCTTCCTCTTTTTTATTAAGTTTCAAATAAATCAATCCTCTTTGTAAAAAGTTTTCATTTTCTTCATTGTTCAATTTAATAGATATGTTTGCATCGTTTAGTGCACCAATGAAATCATTTAATTTTGTTCGAATGTTTGCTCTTAATCGATAACTATTGGAATCAGAATTATTTAACTCAATTGAATGATTAACATATCTTAAAGATTCTTTGAGAAATTTATTATATCTGGATAAATTTTCAGAAACATTCAAATTATATATTGCTTTTTCATTTTGCGATAAATAATAATAATCCTCAGAATCAGCAACAACAACAACAACAATTAGAACAAGGCTAAAAAGATCTAAAATTAATTATTTTTATTTTTTTTATAAAAATTAAAAATTAAATAAAAATAAAAATAAATCAAAACAATTCCGATGAAACT
>CAYOLQ010000058.1:19698-21714 GCA_964404825.1 uncultured Chitinophaga sp. | reverse complement strand
TTTGCAAAATCTGAGAAAGCAGTATTTTTTTCTCGATAGCATATATTCCGGGTTTGCTGTGGCTTCCGAAAAGAAATATGTTGCAGGAGAAAGTAATTACCTTGAATTTCTTACAGCGGAATCAAAAAAACAACAAATCCATATCGCTCTGAATAAAGTTATTGCGGAAATTGGATCGGCAAATATAAAGCTCACTAAACTTATTCAGATCGATTCGGTTTCAGTAGTTGATGACACCGCTATCGTAAAGCTGGAAATAATTGAAACAACAGCCATGGATAATCCGGGAATTCTTTACTACAGTGAATTAAAGCGACTCAGTGAATCCCGTTTAAAGCTTGAAAAGAGCAATCTCCTGCCAGCATTTAGTTTTGAATATTTCAGAGGCAGGAATTCCGGTCCTGATGCTGTTACCTATCCGGGTTATCAGGTGGGGATTTCTATTCCATTATTTTTTGGAGCACAGAATGCCCGTATCCGCTCATCCCGATTGAATAATGAGATGCAGGAAAATCTGGAAATAAATTACAGGTATAAGATGGAGTCGACCATTCAATTGATCAAAACTGAAATTAATCAATTGAATGAAGCCGTAAAACATTATGAGAATTCGGGAAAACATTTATCTGCTGAAATTATCAGAACTGCATGGCGGAGCTTTAATGCCGGAGAAATCAACTTTTTTAATCTGATTCAAAGTCTCGAAACAGCAAAAGAAATCGAAATCAATTACCTGGAAAATCTCAATTTGTATAATCAGAAAGTTATTGAGTACAACTATCTGGTATTATAAAACATGTAAGACCTGTTATTTTGAGGAAATAATTAAAACTGATTAAATCGCATACTAATGAAAATATTCCTACTCATTTCTTATATCAGTTTAGCGCTTTTTGCAGCAATCTCATGTAAAAGCAAAGAACTCAAGTACGCTGAAACCGAAGTGAACAGTGAATTATCTCCGCTGATATTGTCAGTGGAACAGTTTAAAAGTGCCGGGATGGTAACCGGTCCGCTCACTGAATACAATTTTAATGAAATTGTTCATTCTAACGGATATATTGAGGCGCCACCGCAAAACATAGCTAAAATCAGCGCGGTAATAGGAGGGCATATCAGCTATAATCCACTTCTGGTAGGCGACAAGGTTAAGAAGGGTCAGGTAATTGCCAGAATGGAGAATCCGGAGTATATCACTTTGCAGATGGATTTTGCAGAAACTGCTTTTCAGCTAAATTTCGCACAGTCGGAATATGAGAGACAGAAAACACTGTCCAATGAAAATATTGCTGCCCAGAAAGTTTTTTTAAAAGCTGAAGCGGATTATAAAAGTCTTCAGATAAAGTATGAAGGGTTAAAGCAAACACTTCAGATGCTGGGTATAAATACTGAGAATGTTCTTTCAGGAGAAATTGTCTCCGGAATTAGTATTTTTTCCCCTCTTGACGGATTTGTTTCAGCGCAGAACCTTGTTCATGGTATGGTTGTGTCTCCGGGTGATATTCTCATGGAAATTATTGATAACAGCCACCTTCATCTGGCACTGTTTGTTTTCGAGGGAGATGCAATGAAAGTCAGAATAGGGCAGAAAATTCGATTTAAGGTAACCCAGTCAGAAGGTGCTTTTTATGACGGGGAAGTACTTTTGGTTGGTAAATCTGTAGAGGGATCGGAGCGTAAAGTAGCTATTCACGGACATATAATCAATGAGAAAACACTTGATTTTGTTACCGGAATGTATGTGGAAGCCGAAATTATTGTAGCTGAGAGAAAATCCTGTGGTTTGCCGAATGAAGCAGTTGTAAATGGTGGAGGGAAAGACTTTATTTATGTCCTTAAAAAAACAGATTCAGAAAACATGTTTTTTGAGAAAAGGTATGTAAGTATCGGACAAACAGGCGAAGAAATTACAGAAGTGCTGTGTAAAAACGACTCCTGTATCGTTCTGGTAAAAGGAGCTTTTAACCTTGCAGAAGGTCTTTGAAAAAGTTATGTAAAAAAGGAAGAATGTGGATT
>CAYOLQ010000058.1:17484-19598 GCA_964404825.1 uncultured Chitinophaga sp. | reverse complement strand
ATAAAAGGCTGTATTATCCATTTTGGGATCATTACCTGTGTGAAACTGAACTCCTTCAGTACCACCGAACCACTGTCTGCCTTGTGAATCGATGAATACAGCATACATGGTATCGGTAAGAGCGGTACCATTATATGGGTTAAGCCATTGTGTAGCTCCGCTGAAGGCATTTACGTCCTCGTTCCAGCCAAAGGTTCTGTATAAACTAATCCCATTGGTAGCAAAAAAATAGTTCCCATCGTAGCTGCCAATCGAATTTATTCCTAAGCCTTCAAACGCAGCATTGGTTATTGTGCCCGAAACATTCTTTTTAAACTTGTCTTTCTGCCAGATTTCATCAATATGACGGGTAATACCCTTCTTTGTACCAAACCACTTTTCCGAGTTGGAATCAATATAAACCGAATTAAGCCCGGGATTACTTAAATCATCAACAGATATTGAATCAGCTGTTCCTCCGCCAATGCTTAATTTCGACAAACCATCTACTGTTCCTATCCACAATGAATTATTAACAGCTTCGTAGCCCAGAGCAGTTACCGGTGCATCATTTTCAATGTCCACTAACTGATATCCCCCGGAAACACTTTTAAACAATCCTGTATCAGAACCTATCCAAAGGGTATTTGAATTGTCAATAACAAGTGCAGAAATGGAGTAGTCTGAAAGATCTGTAAATACAAATCCCTTATCAGGCTTGTCATCTTCACAAGCGCTTAAAACCAAAAGACCAAGAATTGAAATGACAATTATCCTCTTCATAACAAGTTTTATTTTACTATTAACCTTACCGTACCAATGTCGGTACCTTGCGATGTTGTCGCTTTAACAGCAATGACATACATACCGCTGCTCCAGTTTTCCGTATTGAAACTCTGAGTCTGACGTCCTTCCAACAGTCCGGATTGCCTGTGGGAAAAGACTACCTTACCATCAAGTGAAAGAACCTGATATTCAACCGAAGATTTATTTTTGAGATTATAGGAAATCTCTGTATCACTTACACATGGATTCGGGTACACACTAAGTCCTTCAACAGCCATTATTTTAACTGAAGTTGCTACAACTGGCTTTACTGTCACTGTATCAAGAATTGAGAATAACTCTATTCCTTTACCATCAGGGGATAGGTTTTTCGAATACTTCCGTTCGGTTGCATTATTCCAGTGCTCATGAACGCCCAGGCTGGCTGCCATTGGTGAGCCATCGCCTTCCGGATCATAGGTTAAACCCACTGGCCAGTTTGCCTGGTCTGCTGCCTGATGAAGGTGATCATCCACTGCAGGGAAAAAGGGACGGTTAAGGAAAGCATCATTAATGTTAGCTTCTGCACGCAAAAAGTCGAGACATACCGATTCAAGTGCCACAGCATCCTGTGATATAAACAGGGAGCTTGGCCAGTCGTTGTTAAAAGGTGCAGTTTTCCATTTTACAGGCATATCTGTTGCTTCAATCCCGCCCCAGAGTCCGTCGACAATCGAAATCACAGCATTGCCTCCCAGTTTTTCATGTCCCAATATATCTGTCAATACGCGGTACATTTTATAGTTTACCCTGGCATTAGAATTAATCATATCATTACCATCTACAGATACTAACCCAGCATGAAGGTGGAAGAATCAAAATTGTTCAGATTGTTTTTACCGTGGGATCCAAAATGCAATTTCGCACAGAAAGTCACACCTGCACGGGCGTGGGCTTTTAAAGCTGCAATGGGAATCAGGTAATCGGCATCATACATTTCGTACATCATTTTGTCAGAAACGGCATCCGGCATATCGTCGCCATTGTCAGAATAAAAGATTACATCACTTGTCCAGCCAGTAGATGTTGTTCTTCCCAGATTTGTGTAGTTATCCTTATCCATGATTTTTACATTGGGATATTTTGGATGGATAGCATCATAAAGACTTTTGTATACATGGGTCATGGGTTCGCCGATGTAAATATTCTCCTGGGGCACACCGCAGCTGTCAACCAGCTGTCTTACAATTGCAAGAACGGTTCCGGGAGTTGTGTTTGACATGGCTGCATTTTTCACTCCGGTAGACGAATTATTTCCTTTTTCCGATAAATCGGCCCAGTTGGTAGCCCATCCTGCCTGACCATTATTA
>CAYOLQ010000058.1:0-17474 GCA_964404825.1 uncultured Chitinophaga sp. | reverse complement strand
ACAATTGCAAGAACGGTTCCGGGAGTTGTGTTTGACATGGCTGCATTTTTCACTTTTGTAACAAATGAATCATATCCCTTTTCCGATAAATCGTTCCAATTGGTGGCCCATCCGGCCTGACCGTTATTTACCTTTATGAAGATTGTCTGACCGGGAGAATAACTTGTTTCAGATCCCGTTTTTTTCTTGTTGAAACTTTTGAATATTGCATCCCAGGATTCAGATACAGTAGCCTTCCCTCCAACAGATTTAATAGCCTGATCAGCCATACTGTTAATGGAATGCTGATTATTATTTTTTGCCATAAAGTAGGCATCGGTAATAACATTTGTACAATTCTGATTTGTTGCTGCCGGGTTTCTTACCCATACAACGCGTCCGGGGAAAACACCGAAACCTGTACCCATTGGGTTGTTGGAGCCATCAGGAAGAACACCATTCGTCCAGTTTACTTCCTGGGGAGAAGAGAATATACGTTCTGCATCCTGTACATTAAAGATAACAAGTAAAACAATGCAACTGGCAAATGCGGCAGCTGCCGTCAGGTAATGTCCCTTCTTCAGTTTTGCAAATGCCTTTTTGAAAAACAGAACCGAACCCGCAAGCGTTATAATGTATGTTACAAAACCCGACATTACCGGGGCGGCAGCTATCATGCAAGGATACCCTGCTCTCTGGGGTTTGGGGATTACTCTAACCAGAAACCATAATGTAGATGCTATTCCCGTTGAAATAAAAATAACCTTAGCCGGTAAGCTGAATGATATAAGTTTTTCTTTTATCTGCCCAAGTCTTCCTGTGTACATCGTTTTATTTTTCATTAGTTTTGCTTACGAAGCTGGTTACGAATTCATTTTTCTGAAGGTTGCAATATACTATAAAAAAGATTTATTGAGGTTTGCCCGTTTACTCTTTTTCTCCTGAAATTCTTTTCATTCTGAGAAGCGATTCAATAAAATAATAGTCAGCATAGGTGAGAGGAACATCGATTTCACTTTTGCCGGGAATCGAGCCAACGGAGTGCATCAGTATAAAGTTACCGTTTTTCCCTGCCTCTGCCCGGTATCGGGGGGATGAAAGTGAACGGATAATATTCTCTGCAGCGGAAAGATACACCTGACCCTTTTCTTTTTCCACGAAACCGGAAAGTTCAATTAGTGCAGAACACATAATGGCTCCTGAAGATGCATCTCTTGGCTCATCAGGTATTCCCGGGGCGTTGAAATCCCAGTAAGATATCAGATCCTCCGGCATATTCGGATGACCAAGCAAAAAGTCGGCAATGCCTTCAGCCTGAACCAGGTATCTTTTTTCCCGGGTTTCACGATACATCATGGTATAGCCATAAAGTCCCCAACTCTGTCCGCGTGCCCATGCAGACTCATCTGCAAATCCCTGTGCTGTTTGTTTGGCAGCAGGAAGTCCGGAAACAGTATCATAGTCAACAACATGAAAAGAGCTCATATCCCTGCGGAAGTGGTTAGCCAGAGTAACATCTGCATGCGAAATAGCGATTCTGATAAAGGTTGAATCCTTTGTTTCCCTTGCTGCCCAGAAAAGGTACTCCAGATTCATCATATTGTCAATAATTACCGGAAACATCCATTTATTATGATCCCATGAACGGATACAACCGATTTTAGGATTGAATCTGGAGATCAGACTGTATGCACCCGTTATAAGCGGTTCGGTAAATGAGGTGTCTTTGTCTATGCGAAGGCCATTACCATAGGAGCAATACAGCATAAAGCCGAGGTCGTGAGTTCCTTTGTTGTATTTTTCCTTGTCGAGGATTAGAGTTCGTTTTATTGCCATGTCCCTGAAAACCGAATCTCCTGAATTTTCATACAGATACCATAAGCTGCCCGGAAAGAATCCGCTGCACCACCAGCCGGTACCGGCAGTTGTCAATTCGTCCTTTTCAGCTATGTAGGAGCGGGGAGTTATGGAATCCGGAAGAGCATTGTTCATTCCCAGATATTGTTTTTCAGCAAACTGAAGCTGTTCATTTATAAGCTGATCCAAAGGTTTTTCAGCAGGTTTACAAGCATATATTGTCAGGGTGAGACCAATCCCCAAAACAATTATAGATTTATTCATATCATGTCTGATAAATTGAGTTGCGAAGATACAGAAAATTAGAAATTCAGCAGGGTAGAAAAATTAATAATCCACAGTCTTTAAAAGCGTGTCTGAAACTATCAACTCTTTCAGAAATAAAATCCATGGAAGCCAATGTTCCGCTGCGACAGTGTAAGAGCAGGGAAAGGTACTTTAATGAAATTAAGATAGTGCAACATTTTGTTAATGGTCCTATTTCCGGTATGTATCTTTCCAAGGTCTGCATCTAGGCTCAGGTAATATTGCCGGTAGCGCTTTATGTAGGGTGAAATATCCGGGTTGTCGTATCCGCTTATCATCCCTTCGGCTCCGTACCCTAATGATAAGCAAAGCCATGGAGGTATTTTACTGATTCCTGAAAGGGATTTTATATTGAAGGAAAGCCATAAAGTATGACCATTATAATCTTTCAAAAGCCGCTCTGCAAATGAGTTTCCAAGGATTTCGGGTCTCAGTGCAGCGTAGGAAGTCGGATGCCATGAAATCTTTGGTATGATTCTCTCTTCATTCCAGATCAATGTCTGAGCTGCAAACAGAGCTACCCCGGCTCCGTTAAAAAGAAGGTCGGAAGCCGAAGCACCCCATCCCGCAGAAAAACCATCAAATACCTCAATTGTTGAGATCCCGATCATTGAAATTCCGGAAGCCAGCAGTATTGATTTGGCTTTGGGTGTGCCGGCCGATTGAAATCCTCCGGAAATAATCCTTGTGGCAGCATATGTAGAAAGGAAGTGCCCGGTTTTATCGATCTGAAGCCACTCCCGGCTGTCGTCGATCCAATGAAAGGATGAATGCTTGTAGTTTTTGTACCAGAGTTCGTTCATTCCCCAGACAGATAAACCGTAGAAAGCCGTAAGACCTGAAGCCAGATATATTTTTTCCTTCCGGTAATTCCGAACCGAATCCGATTGACCTGATAGATTCAGTAAAGCCAGAACCAGAATTGCTGAAAGAAAAGTTTTAATCATTAAAATATATTTTCCGGTTGTAATTCACAATCCAAATTAAATTCCCTGATAATCAGAGGTATTTGTGATATGTTCAAACAGGTACTTATGAGAATGCGATTGCAATGCGGCCTGAAACTGTAAATATATTCCAAAATAAAACGTGTAATTGAATTGAAGGTGAGATTTTCACATGCCTGTGATAATTATTCTTACTCATTCTAAATAAATTACGGAATGATAATATCCTGCGGTTTATCTACCGTGCAGGATTATTTGTGCTTAGCTTTGTATATATCTACCCCATACCTTAAAGGGAGCACGTAGAAAAATCAAGATGTTCCCTTTAGGGATTTAGGGTAAAAACAGCTTGATTTTTCTTTTCTGTCAAAGTAGAAATAGTTAATTTCCTTTTTTCATGAAATAAAGATTCAAAATGTCAAAAACAGCACACAGGATTTTTATTTATATGATGGTTGCTGTAGTGTTTGTGGCACTTATAGCACTTATAAACGGAGGGTTTTCATACTACAATCTTGCTCTGGAAGAGCGTGTTTATCATCAGGATCATCTGTTGCTTAAACCGAGTGGATTACTTGGCCATGGTCTTGGAATAGCAGGGACTCTGTTGATTATAATAGGTGTCAGCTCGTATATGGCCCGTAAAAGGTATCGATGGATGTCGAGATTGGGCATATTAAAACACTGGCTTGAATTTCACATTTTCTTATGTACACTAGGACCAGTTTTAGTTCTTTTTCACACTGCATATAAGTTTGGAGGTATCGTTGCAATCAGTTTCTGGAGTATGGTAGCGGTATTTTTAAGCGGGATCATCGGGAGATTCATTTATTTACAGATCCCACGAAGTATCGAAGGTCGCGAACTTAGTCTGAATGAAGTCAGAGATATGAAAAGCAATGTTGCTGCAATTGCCCGGGAATCTTATCAACTTGATGAAGGAAGCTATGCTGTTCTTCTTGATTCAATAAAAACCAAAGTTGAATTATACCACAAAAACCCTGTTGTTCGTTTATTCAGAAAATATGCTGATGATCGTAATTCCTTAATGAATGTTAAGTCAGTTTTGAAAAAGAATAATATTCCCAAATCAGAATTTATAAAAATAGTTGCTCTTGTAAAGAATGATATCTCACTAAACCGCAGAATAGAGAGACTTGATACCATGCAGAATCTTTTTAAATACTGGCATGTGGCACATTTACCTTTTGCCCTGGTTATGCTTGTTATTATGGTAATTCATGTAGCGGTAACACTTATTTTTGGTTACAGATGGATTTTTTAATATGGAACAGATAATTGAAAGTATATTGATTTATGGGTTTGCAGGAATACTTTGTATTGCGGTTGTAATTATTTACCTCCGGAAGAAAAGCCGGGAATCAAAAATCGTTGACGAGAAAATAAAAAAAGCCACCGAAGACGGAATGCATGAGCCAATCTCGCTTCACCCTGTTGTTGATGTTAACAGCTGCATTGCTACAGGAGCCTGCGTTGCAGCATGTCCCGAACATGACATTTTAGGGATCAGAAACGGTAAGGCTACCACAATCAATGCTTCGCAGTGTATAGGGCATGGGGCCTGCTTTCATGCCTGTCCTACTGAGGCAATTAGTTTACGGATCGGCACCGAAAAGCGCGGAGTGGATATTCCTCATGTCAGCCGGACATTTGAAACCAATGCGCCCGGAATTTATATTGCAGGGGAGTTAGGAGGGATGGGGCTTATTAAAAACGCCGTGGAACAAGGTAAACAAGCAGCCGAGAACATTGTGAAAGCACTTAACAAGAGTCACAGGGCAGAGTATGACCTGATAATCGTAGGAGCAGGTCCGGCAGGTATTTCAGCTTGTCTGACAGCAAAAAAGAACGGATTGAAATTTCTCCTGCTTGAACAGGATACTCTGGGTGGTACAGTTTTTACATTCCCGCGAAAAAAAATTGTTATGACTTCTCCGATGGATTTGCCTCTGTATGGAAAGGTTAAGCTTTTCGAAACCAGCAAATCCCAGCTGCTCGATTTATGGCTTGGTGTTCTGAAAAAGAACAATATACAAGTATCTGAAAACTCAAAGGTCGAATCAATAGTTTCAGATGAAGGAATATTTAAGGTTACTACAATAAAGGAAGATCGCTATACCGGAGCAACGGTTCTCCTCGCAATTGGCAGAAGGGGAACTCCCCGAAAGCTCAACATCCATGGGGAGATGAAAGAAAAGGTTGCTTACAGGCTTCTGGAACCGGAAGCAATATCCGGTAAACATGTTATGGTGGTTGGCGGTGGCGATTCTGCTGTTGAATCGGCTTTACTTCTTGCCGATCAGAATCATGTGATCCTGTCGTACCGTAATGAAGTTTTTAACCGCATCAAGCCTCTCAATAGTATGGCATTAAATAAAGCTGTGGCCGATGGTAAGCTGGAAGTGCGTCTTAACACAAACCCGGTTTCGATTGAAGATGATTGTGTAATGCTTGCAACCGGGAAAGAGTCCGAAGCTGTCAGTATTCGGAATGATCTGGTTTTTATTTTCGCGGGAGGTGAGCTGCCTTCTCAGTTTTTAGAAAAGGCAGGTATTAAGATAACCAGAAAGTTTGGAGAGACGGTTTTGAAGCATTAAAGATTGTAAAGTAGGTACAAGAGTAGCTGGAATTAAATATCAGAATTTGAAGCACCTGACAATAAATCATTATCGACTCATGATATTAAATTCATATAAAATATCGGCAATTCTGCTTTTCCGGGTGTTATTTGGATTTGGAGTGGCAGCACAGATATCACCCGGTGATTTATCCAATCTTCACGCACATCTGGAAGGGATTTCAAATTGTACACAATGCCATGTGCTTGGAAATAAGGTGTCAGATGAAAAATGCCTCATATGCCATACCGAAATTCAAAGCAGAATAAGTTCTTCCAAAGGATATCACGCCTCTTCAGAGGTAAAGGGAAAGAGCTGCGCGATTTGCCATAGCGAACATAATGGGAAAAACTTTCAGCTTTACCGGCTCGAAACTGATAAGTTCGATCATAACCTTACAGGTTATACCTTGTCTGTACCTCATCGGAAAAAGGACTGCAGGGATTGTCATACTCCTAAATACATTACCGACCCGAAGATTAAGCAAAAAAAGAACTCATATCTGGGTGTCGGTCAGGAATGTCTTAATTGTCATGAAGATTACCACCTGAAAACACTTTCGAATGTGTGCCTGAATTGCCATATTCCTGAAACCTTTGTTCCAGCTTCAAAATTCAATCATGCTTCAGCCAATTTCAAGCTTGCAGGAAAACATAAGACCGTTGAGTGTATTAAGTGTCACAAGTCTGAAACAGTTAATGGTAAAAAATTTCAACAATTCAAAGGCATATCCTATTCCAACTGCACCAGTTGTCACAAAGATCCTCACCAGAATCAGTTTGGACAAAATTGTCGCCAGTGTCACAGCGAAGAGTCCTTTCAGATTGTTAAGGGGATGAAAGATTTTGACCACAACAAAACCAATTTCAAACTGGAAGAAAAGCATCTGATTGTAAATTGCAAGGAATGCCATAAGACAAAATTCACAGATCCCCTGAAATATAAAAAATGCAGCGATTGTCATACCGACTATCATAAGGGGCAGTTTGTGAAAGATGGAGTAACTCCTGATTGTTCTCAATGCCATAGCGTTAAAGGGTTTAACCTGTATTCTTATACGGTAGAACAGCATAATGCCGGTTCATTCCCTCTCGAAGGATCTCACCTGGCAATTCCCTGTTTCGAATGCCACAGGAAGAAGGAGACATGGAATTTCAGGCAAATAGGAATAAACTGTAAGGATTGTCATACCGATATTCATCTGACATTTATTCAGGCAAAATATTATCCGGAATCGAATTGCAAAATTTGCCATACGGTTAGTCGCTGGGACGAGGTTTCTTTTGAGCATTCAGAAACGAACTTTGATCTTACGGGTGCACATAAAAAGGCATTATGCAGAGATTGCCATATTTCAGTGAACCCGGACGGGAGTATTAACCAGAAGTTTTCCGGCTTGTCGAAGGACTGTAATAAATGTCATAAAGATAATCACTACAGCCAGTTTGAAAAAGTTGGAATTACTACCTGTCAGGACTGTCACGATACCGAAAACTGGAAGGCTGAAAAATTCGATCATAATACCGCAGCGTTTAAGCTTGATGGAAAGCATGTTGATGTTCCCTGTGCAAAGTGCCATAAGTCAGTACAGGAAGGGCAGAGAACATATGTTTTGTATAAACTAAAAGAATTCAAATGCGAATCCTGTCACTCCTGATATTATTTGCAGCACTGTTTTTTTCAGGCCGGCTGGTGGATTCTCCGCATGGAGCGGAGTTTAAGATCAGTTGCAATACCTGTCACAGCGCGGCCGGGTGGGAGTTGGACAGATCCATTTATGCATTTGATCATAACAAAACTAAACTCCCTCTGACCGGTCAGCATACAGAGGCAGGATGCAGGCAGTGTCATCCCACGCTGGTGTTTTCAGAGGCTGAAACCGAATGTTATCAATGCCATAAAGATGTTCACGAGTCTTCTGTGGGTTCGGATTGTTCCAGGTGTCATACATCTTCATCGTGGCTGGTTTCAAATATTACTGAGATACACAGCTTGGGGCGTTTTCCTCTGCTCGGGGCTCACAGAACAGCTGATTGTTTTGAATGTCATACATCGGAAAGCATGGTACGTTTTGAGGTAGCCGGGATTGAGTGTGTCGATTGCCATAGTCAGCAATATCAGGCAACTACGAGTCCGAATCATATTCAGGCTGGATTTTCAAGGGATTGTGCTGTATGTCATCCCGTAAACGCTGAACAATGGACAGGCACCGGGTTTAACCATAGTTTTTTCAGACTTTCACAAGGGCATGCAATCAGTTGCAATGAATGCCATTCAGGCGGAAATTACGGAGGGCTTAACACGGATTGTAATTCATGTCACCAGGATGAATTTCTGGCTGTGAAAGAACCCGACCATATTGGCTCAGGCTTTCCGACTTCCTGTCAGTTCTGCCATACACTGGCTCCGGGATGGAAACCGGCATCCTACAGACAGCATGATAGTGAATCGTTCCCGATATATTCAGGAAAGCATGAAGGTGAGTGGAATTCATGTTCTGAGTGTCATACCAATTCTTCCAATTTCTCTCAGTTCAGTTGTACCGATTGTCATGAACACAATAAAGCAGATATGGATGATGAGCATCAGGGCGAAGTAAAGGGATATTCGTACCTCAGTTCAGAATGTTACCGTTGTCATCCAAATGGAAATTCAGATTAAGAAAAATATATGAAAAACTATATTCTTTTGCTTATAATAATAGTTTTTTGCTCTGAAATGAGCGCTCAGGTAATTTCAGAAAACATATCGGGACAAGTGTCCTTTACCGGTTCGGAAAATGTTTATGTAAAGTTTAAATCAACCGAAGGAATTCATCCCGGAGATAGCTTGTTTGTTATAAAAAGCGGAGTACTGACCCCCGTACTTATTGTGACTAACCTTTCATCTACATCATGCGTCTGCAGGGCTTTACCGGGAAATGTTTTCAAGGTATCAGACTATATTATTGCACGGCCTGAATATAAAACGGAAAAACCGGTTGAGAGAACAGAAAAGCCCGTTTCCCAAACCGATTTTGCTGAAAATGATACAATCCAGGATCTGAAGAAAAGTAATCTTCAAAAACAAAGGATAAAGGGAAGCATTTCTGCATATTCATATTCCGACTTTTCAAATACCTCTGCCGATAATTCTTATCGTTTCCGTTATACTCTATCCCTCGATGCAAGAAATATTGCCGATTCAAAATTTTCTGCTGAAACCTATATTTCCTTCCGGCACAAAGCAGGAGAGTGGGACGATGTTAAGGACAATGTGTATAATGCTCTGAAAATTTATAATCTGGCAGTTAAGTACGACTTTAATAAAAATTTGAAATTCAGTCTGGGCAGAAAAATAAATCCCAAAATTTCAAGTATCGGGGCTATGGACGGGCTGCAGGTTGAATCTGTCTTCCGGAAATTTTCTTTTGGGGCACTTGCCGGCTCACGACCCGATTACAGGAATTATGCTTTTGATCCTAATCTCTTTCAGTATGGAGCCTACGCAGCATATAATTCTTCTGCGGGAAACGCCATGAACGAAAGTTCAGTGGCTTTTATGCAACAGACAAATAATGGTTCCACAGACAGACGTTTTTTGTATTTCCAGCATTCAAATTCGCTCTTAAAAAACGTTTTCTTTTTCGGAACCTTTGAAGTTGATTTGTATAAATTACAAAACGGATTACCCCAAAGCACAATGGATCCCACGGGAATATATTTATCCCTGCGGTATAAAATGTCAAAAAAGATTGGATTATCAGGTTCCTATGATGCCAGAAAAAACGTAATGTATTACGAGACATATAAATCCACTATTGATACTCTGCTTGAGAAAGAACTTCGGCAGGGATTCAGGCTGCAGGCTAACTACAGGATTTCAAAGGACATGATGTTCGGTTTGCAGGGAGGCTACAGGTTTTTGAAATCCGATCCAAAACCTTCACGTAATATTTATAGTTATTTTACGTACAGTATGATCCCTTTATTAAACGTTTCTGCCACACTATCGGCCACCTATCTCGAATCGGGTTATATGAACGGTAAAATTTTTGGAATTAATTCGTCAAAGGATGCATTTAAGGGAAAACTGCAGACAGGGATTGGATACCGATATGTTGATTACCGGTTGCCTGAAAGCCGTTTAAATATCATTCAGCATATCGGGGAGATGAACCTAACCTGGCAGTTTATTGATAAAATGTCACTTTCAGTTAATGTTGAGGGAACCTTTGAACCGGAAAACATGTATAATCGGATTTATTTTCAGATTAGAAAGAGGTTTTAGAAAACCACCTGATAAAAGATTGCTATGAAAATCATTTCGCTTTTATTTTTTTATTTCTTGTTGGTTCTTTCAAACCAAAAGGGTGATTCACCTCACGGGTCCGATTTTAAAATCAGATGCAGCACCTGCCATAGTTCCAAAGGATGGGAACTGGATAAATCGATTTATTCATTTGATCACAATTCTACCAGTCTGCCATTAACTGGTCAGCATACAGATGTGAGCTGCCGGCAATGCCATCCCACACTGGTATTTGATGAAGCCGGTGCAGAATGCATTTCATGTCATAATGATCAGCATCAGGGCACAGTTGGCAGCGATTGCGCACGTTGTCACACCCCTGCATCCTGGCTTGTGGAAAATATAAGCGTCATTCACCAGCTGAGCCGTTTTCCCCTTCTTGGTGCGCACAGAACAGCTGATTGTTTTCAATGTCATAAATCTGAAAGTTATGTCAGATTTGATGTGCCAGGGGTGAATTGCATCGACTGCCATCGTAACGAATTTCTGGCTGCAACAAATCCGAATCATGTCGAGTCGGGAATGTCGGAAGATTGTATTCAGTGCCATCCGGTAAATTCATTTCAATGGGAAGGCGCCGGATTCAATCATAGTTTTTTTGCTCTTGATCAGGGACATTCAAGTGTTAAATGTGCCGATTGTCATAAAACGGCAAATTATTCAGATGCCAGTCCGGAATGCTATTCCTGTCACGAACCCGACTTTCAGAATACGGAAAATCCTAATCACGTAGAATCATTATTCTCTCAGGTTTGTACCGATTGTCATACCCTGAGCCCGGGATGGAAACCGACCCTTTTCGATCATGGTCAGTTTCCACTTACCTTGGGACATGCCCAACCAACCTGTATTGAATGCCATTTAAACGGGAATTATACAACCACCCCGATTGATTGTTATGCCTGCCACCAGCAGGATTTTCAGGAAACAATAAACCCGGGGCATGTAGCTTCAGCTTTTTCAATAAATTGCCTTGAGTGTCACACGACCAATCCCGGTTGGAAGCCCACAACCTTTAATCATAATGTCTTTCCTCTTACACTCGGTCACTCCCTGCCTGCCTGCACTGATTGCCATATCGGGGGAAATTATACAAGTACATCTCCGGCTTGTTTTTCCTGTCACCAGCAGGATTTTCTAGCCACTACTGATCCGAATCACAGTACATCAGGTTTTTCCCAAACATGTACCGACTGTCATACAACAAACCCGGGATGGAAACCTACTTCATTTAATCATAATAATTTTCCTCTTACTTTAGGACATTCAGGGCCTTCATGTGCCGAATGTCATAAAGGGAATTATACCACGACTCCAACCGATTGTTACGCATGTCATTCGGCAGATTTCGTGGGATCTGTTAATCCGAACCATAATACACTGGGTTTTTCAACAAACTGTAAGACCTGCCATTCTACCAATCCCGACTGGAAACCGGCAAGTTACCTTCAGCACGATATACAATTTCCGATTTATTCGGGAAAGCATCAGGGTGAGTGGAATTCATGTGTTGACTGTCATACCAACCTTTCGAATTATTCAGTATTTTCCTGTCTGAACTGCCATGAACACAACAAGATCGATATGGACAAAGATCATCAGGGGGAAACTGGCTATTCATACAGCAGCGCGGCATGTTACAACTGCCATCCACGGGGAGATTCATAGTTTAAAGGCTTTGTAAAACAACTGAATTTCCTCAGAAACGTATATCGTTGTAGGATGAAGGATCTCCCAATGGCTCCAGATGTGTGGTTATTACGATACTTGGCAACTCTTTTCTGATATCTGATTCAATCTGTTCCAGTAACTCATGTCCCTGTCGCACAGTCCATTTATCGGGTACCAGCACATGAAAGGATGCAAATTGTCTTGCTCCTGCCTGTCGGGTAAGTAATGCATGAAACTGAATTCCTTTAAGTTTATGAAGCTCGAGAATGTTATTAATTTTCATCTGATCATTTAATGGTATTGCCTCGTCCATTAATCCTGAAACAGACTTTCTGACAATTGAAATGCCTGTCCAGATGATGTTTCCTCCAACAAGTAATGCTACAATAGGGTCGAAGCGCTCCCAACCTGTTAGGGCTACTGCTCCAACGCCAATGAGAACGCCTGCAGATGTCCAGACATCAGTCATAAGATGCTTTGCATCCGACTCAAGGGTAATTGAGTTATGTTTTTTCCCCGCTTTGAATAAAACAAGGGCAACGACCAGATTAATTAAGGATGCTGATAAGGAAACAATGAGGCCAATTCCTATTTGTCCGATGGGTTGTGGAATGAAGAATCTTTTAACGGATGCAATGATTATGAATATTGCTGCAATAAGAATTAGAATTCCTTCTGCTCCGCTTGAAAAGTATTCAGCTTTACCATGACCGTAGGTATGATCATCATCCGGAGGTCTGGCAGCTATTATCAGCATAGCCAGAGCCATAATTGCACCAGCCAGATTAATACACGATTCGAGAGCATCTGAAAAAAGCCCGACTGAGTTTGTCAGAAAATAAGCAAGTGTTTTTAGCGAAATTGTAAGCAATGCAGCAGCTATAGAAAGCCATGCATAGCGGGTAAGGGAAGTAATTTTTTTGGTCTTTGTTGACATTCCGGAAAATAATTCACGAAATTACAGAATATTAATTGCAAAATAAGCTGTGCATGCGGGATTTTCAGATGTTATTTTTCAACATTTCGACTTTTTCTTAATCTGGTTATCTCTCGTTTTTAAATTTTTCCCGACAACAGTTAATTCAGAAATCAATTTTTCTTCCTTTTTAGTATATTATAAAAAAAAGATTCTACTTTTGAGCGCTTAAAGATACCTTTCTATATATATATAAATATGAGCAATGATTGGTTAGTTCTCTTCTTCCTTGTGGGTGCAATTTTTGTAGGAGGAGTGCTGGTTTTCTCGCATTATGCGGCTCCAAAATCCTCTAATCCACAGAAGTCTGAACCCTACGAAAGCGGTATTCCTACCCAAGGTGTTACCTGGTTGCAATTTAATGTAGGGTATTATCTTTTCGCGATTCTGTATCTGATATTCGACGTTGAAACTGTCTTCCTCTTTCCGTGGGCTGTGGTAATGAAAGAAGTAGGGATGGTAGCATTCATTGAAATACTTATTTTCTTTTTTATCCTGGGATTGGGATTGCTCTATGCCTGGAGAAAAAACGCACTGAAATGGGAATAAAAGGAATGAAAAAGGAAGAGTTCAAAGGCAATGATAGTCTTGAACTTCTTAAAGAATCGGGTGCAAACGTGTTTGTAACTTCGATTGATGATGTTATTAACTGGGGAAGAAAAAATTCACTGTGGCCTCTCACCTTTGCAACCAGTTGTTGCGGTATTGAGATGATGGCTGCCGGTGCTCCGCGTCATGATTTTGCCCGTTTCGGAATGGAAGTGTACCGCGCAAGCCCCCGCCAGGCAGATGTTATAGTTGTTGCAGGTACTATTGTGAATAAAATGGCTCCGGTTTTAAAGCGTCTTTACGACCAGATGTCGGAGCCCAAATATGTGATTGCCATGGGTGCATGCGCCATTTCAGGCGGTCCGTTTTTTCTGAATTCCTACTCAGTGGTAAAAGGTGTGGAACACGTAATCCCCGTTGATGTATACATCCCCGGATGTCCCCCACGCCCGGAAGCCCTGCTCTACGGAGTTATGCAACTTCAGAGGAAAATTGAAACGGATACCGTAAAAACGCGGCGCAAAAGAAATGCTGATAATTTTTAAGATATGGACAATCTGCAATTGGAAAACTTTGTAAAAAACCTTGTCTCGGCTGCTGAAGTTAAAACAGGAAAGCAGTTCATGGAAGCTGTTATTCCCTCTACATCCCTTCATGAACTGGCAAAGTCTTTAAAGGAATCCGATGAAACCGCCTTTGATTTTCTGTTTTGTCTCACCGGTGTAGATTTTGGACAAAACCTCGGTGTTGTTTATCATCTGCGTTCCACAGTTCATAATCACACAATTGTGCTGAAAGCAATGTGTGCCGATCGCAGCAAACCGGTGCTTGATACAGTTTCAGACATTTGGATAGCTGCCGAATTTTATGAAAACGAGGTATTCGATTTACTTGGAATCCATTTTACAAATCATCCGAAACCACGAAGGCTGTTTCTGGAGGAAAATGACGGATTCCCTTTGAGGAAAGATTTTTCCGACACTATTAACATCGTTAGCAAATAACTATGGAAAACCTGCTAAACTCCCCGGTTGAAGAGCAACAGGAATATATAATAAATATGGGGCCCCAGCATCCTTCCACACACGGGGTTTTAAGACTGGTGCTTTCATTGAAGGGAGAGACGGTTCTGAATGTTGAGCCTCATATCGGATATATACACCGGGGAATCGAGAAGATGTGCGAGAGCATAACCTATCCCCAGATTATACACCTTACAGACCGGATGGATTACCTTTCGGCTCATATCAATAACGAAGCTGTATGTCTTGCCGTTGAAAAAGCACTTGAAATTCAGATACCCGAAAGGGTGGAGTACATTCGTACAATAATGGCCGAACTTACCCGTATTCAGTCACACCAGCTGTGGTGGGCCTCTTTCGGGATGGACCTTGGCGCTCTTACCTGTTTTTTCTATGGCTTGCGCGACAGGGAAAAAGTTCTCGATATTTTCGAAGAGACCACAGGAGGCAGAATGATTGTGAGTTACAATTGTCCGGGAGGACTCATGTACGATATCCATCCGAATTTCAGGAAAAGGGTAAAAGAATTTATCAGTTATTTCCGGAAAATACTGCCCGAATATAATCAGCTTCTTACCGACAATGTTATTTTTCATGAACGCTCCAAGGGTATGGGGGTTCTGACCAGGGAGGACGCTATTGCTTACGGAATTACCGGCCCTTCGGCAAGAGCCTCCGGGTTTTCCTGCGACGTAAGGAAGCATGAGCCTTACAGTGCTTATAATAAGGTGAATTTCAGTGAAATACTTTATTTAACAGGAGACACCTTCCATCGGTATACGGCACGTATTGATGAGATGTGGGAATCGATGAATATCATTGAACAGTTGATCGATAACATCCCTGAAGGACCCTATTTTGTAAAGATGAAACCAATTATAAAGCTTCCTGAAGGAGAGTATTTCCAGAGAGTTGAAACGGCACGCGGGGAACTGGGAGTTTATATCATCAGCGACGGAAATAAAAATCCGTACCGGATTAAATTCCGCTCACCCAATTTTTCAAATCTGTGGGTTATGAATCATATATCCAAAGGCAATAAAATAGCTGACCTTGTGGCTATTAGCGGTTCACTTGATTTAGTAATTCCGGATATCGACAGGTAGAACAGAAAAACAGAACGAAGCTATGTCATTCAATATTTACGACTTTACCTCTTTTACCGAATGGATTCACAACAGCCTGAACCAGGCTATGTCGCCCGGCTGGGTTACGGCTACGGAAATGGTAATAGTTGGAGTTGCATTCCTCTTATTCTATGCACTTGTTGGTTTGTTTCTGGTTTATGCGGAAAGAAAAGTCTGTGCATTTATGCAAAACCGTCTCGGGCCGAACAGGGTAGGGCCTCTTGGACTTTTTCAGACGATTGCGGATCTCACCAAATTGCTTTTTGTGGAAATGGTGAATATTAAAAAGGCTGATAAAGTTTTATTTAATCTTGCCCCGTTCATTGTCATAATCGCTTCTTTTATGGCCATTGCAGCCATTCCGTTTGCAAAAGGACTTCATGCCATTGACCTCAATATCGGAGTACTTTACGTGCTGGCTGTTTCGTCAATGGGAGTAATCGGTATTCTGCTAGCAGGATGGTCGAGTAATAACAAGTATTCACTCATTGGCGCCATGAGAAGTGGCGCACAGGTAGTAAGTTATGAGCTTTCCGTTGGACTTTCGCTGATAACAATTGTTGTTCTTGCAGGTACCATGCAACTTGGTGAAATTGTTGAGGCACAGAGATACGGCTGGTTTATTTTCACAGGACACATACCTGCATTTATTGCGTTTATCATATTTATTATCTCCAGCACCGCTGAAACAAACCGCGGACCGTTCGATTTGGCTGAGGCTGAGTCGGAACTAACGGCAGGTTTTCATACGGAATACAGCGGTATTAAATTTGCGTTTTTCTTCCTTGCCGAATATATCAATATGTTTATAGTTGCATCCGTTGGAGCTGCTTTATTTCTCGGGGGATGGATGCCGCTGCACATAGGCAACTGGGAGGGCTTTAACCACATTATGGATTTTATACCTCCTTTCTTCTGGTATATCGGGAAGACCGGATTTATTATTTTTATAATGATGTGGTTTAAATGGACTTTCCCCCGCTTACGAATCGATCAGTTGTTAACACTTGAATGGAAATACCTTCTTCCGATAAACCTTGTAAATATTCTGCTCATGGCACTTATGGTGCTGCTGGGCTGGCATTTTTAAACGGGAGAACCTGTAAAAAAGAAATGATGAGAAGCATTATAAAATATTTCAGCGAAATCTTCTACGGGATAAAATCCCTCCTTGGCGGGATGCGTGTTACCGGATCTTATTTCTTCCGGCCTTCAACCATTGTTACCCAGAAATATCCTGAGAACCGCGATACACTGGTAATGCTGGAACGCTTCAAGGGAGAGGTTATTATGCCGCATAACGAAAAAAACGAGCACAAATGTACCGGTTGCGGTATATGCGAAATTAACTGTCCCAACGGGAGCATTGAGATTATCAGTATGATGAAAGATACTGAAGACGGCAAGAAGAAAAAGGCCATAGATAAACATATCTACCGTCTTGGAATGTGCACTTTTTGCGGACTGTGCGTTAAAACATGCCCGTCGGATGCACTTGCATTCGGACAGGAATTCGAACATGCTGTTTTCGACCGATCCCAACTTACCAAAATATTAAATCAACCCGGTTCACAATTAGAAAAAGGAGTAGAATAATGGAACTGAATCAGATAATATTTATACTATTTGCGGCGATTATTGTGGTATTCTCCATTTTAACCGTTACGAGCCGGAGAATTCTACGGGCCGCAGTTTCGCTTTTGTTCGTGCTGGTTTCTACCGCCGGTTTGTATTTCTGGCTGAATTTTGAATTTCTGGCGGCAGTGCAGCTTGCACTTTATGCAGGTGGCATAGTGGTTCTAATCATATTTTCTATTTTGCTTACAAGTCACATCAGCCAGAAAATGGAAGCCGTTGAAATGAAAAAATCTGTATTTTCAGCATTGGCAGTTATTTTTGGAATGATCCTGACCATTACCACAATTCTGCAATACTCTTTTGATGCAACAACAACAGCAGCGGCTGAAATCAATATGAATGTAATCGGTAACGCTCTGCTTTCCTACAATGTGGATGGCTATGTTCTGCCATTTGAATTGATCTCTGTATTATTACTTGCAGCCATGGTGGCGGCCATCATCATTGCCAAAAAGGGAAGCCCAAAAATATAA
>CAYOLQ010000057.1:5313-22268 GCA_964404825.1 uncultured Chitinophaga sp. | reverse complement strand
CGCCCGTATTTATCCGTCAGAACACCACTTCCAAAAGCTCCGATAATAGCACCTACCAGCAGGGAACTGACTCCCCATCCTAATTCCAGTTCATTCCATCCAAAGTAGGGTTGGATAAACGGAACGGCCCCGGAGATAATTGCAATATCAAATCCGAACATCAGGCCTCCCATTGTTGCTATTAAGCAGATGAAATACAAATACAAATTATTCTTCATATGTTAAATTATTTAAGAAAATTCATTCCTTATCCAACGAAAGCAGGTTGATTTCTTTTACAGATTCATGATCTTAACATTTCTGAAAAAGACTTTGGCACCGGCATGTTTACCCTGCAAACCCACAAAACCTTTTGTTGGAAGTTCGGAAAATGGATTACTTAACCAAGGAGGAATTTCACTGCCGTCAGGATTATTTTTTGCACTGGTCCACAACGACATATCCATTGTTGTAACCGGTTTCCCGTTTAACATAACATAAATCATCTGTCCCTTGCAGGCAATTGTCATGCGATTCCATTCACCGGGCTTTTTAGCGAGTTTTTCAGTTGGTGCCAGGTGACCGAAAATGGCTCCGCACTGCCAGGTTCCGGGTGATGACGACCATTTTTCATTGTTGTCATCGGCAATCTGAATTTCAACAGAATTGGGAATCCAGTCTTTCTTATTGGTACAATAAACTACAACACCGCTGTTTGCTCCCGGTTCCATCTGAAATTCAAGATCCAAGACGAAGTTTTCGTATTCAATAACAGAGAAAATTATTTCATCCTGGTCTGCAGTCATCACTCCATCGGTATTTGTCCATATCCCTGAAGTGAAATCGGCATCTGATAAATCTTTGCTGAATAGATCATTCCAGTTTTTAGAATCGGGATGGTTTTCCAGAGGCAATTTAACCTGCGAACATGCAGAAATGCAGGTTAAAAGTAGTGCAGGTAAAAGCAATTTGGTTTTCATATTTGGTTTTTTGGGCAGGTAAAAATTTTTAGGGCATTGCAGGCAGACTCCATCCCTCGCGATAATTATGTTTAATGTATTCCTTAGCACTTTCCAAAGCATTCAGCGTTATGTATTTGTTGTTAAATGTCGGGTGTCCGTCAATAACTTTAAATTCATCGGAAAGCATAATTTTCAATTCTTCGGAATCTGAGATATTGGTGAATTTCATATTCTCACCATCCCATTGTAATGCTTTATTCAGGCCTTGCAGACGAACAGCAAGAACGCCAAGAGATACCATTTCGTTAAATGGACCAG
Organism: uncultured Chitinophaga sp.; assembly: GCA_964404825.1. Lineage (GTDB taxonomy): Bacteria > Bacteroidota > Bacteroidia > Bacteroidales > JACJXF01. The sequence continues at coordinate 21,009 of CAYOLQ010000057.1, read as the reverse complement.
CATAGGCGAAATTGGATGTGGCTTCGGTTCTGTTTTCGGGGGATTCTTTACAGGCACGTATCCAGTCCTGTTCGTGCGGACCATCGGCATAAAAAACATCTCCTCCGGGGATACGCCTTAAATACGGGCTTACTGCCGGCACCCTCCCTGAAAGAAGTCTGGGAAAATATCCTCCACAACCGCACATCAGGGTATCTTTGGAGCCGATAAACAGACAGCCACCGAGACCGTCTGCCATAAGGTTTTCGCCTTCAGGTAGTAGATCAGTGAGGTTTGGAAGTAATCCGCCATCATACCAATGAACTTTTACCGCAGGTAATGCCAGTTTCGGCATATTATCGCGTGCCGGAAAGGAGAATTCAACAGTTTCCGCATGAGGAGCGGATTCGGTGTTTATGCTCGTTGAGCTTCCCCTTACTTTTTCGGGATAACCCAGTTTTAACGATCTGTAAACAGGATCAAGTACATGACAAGCCATATCGCCAAATGCACCTGTTCCGAAATCCCACCATCCCCGCCAGTTCCATGGAGTATAGATTTCGTGGTAGGGTCGCATGGGAGCCGGTCCTATAAATAAATCCCAGTTAAGGGTCTTTGGAACCTGCATGGCATCAGATGGCCGGTTAATACCCTGAGGCCATACAGGGCGGTCGGTCCATGCGTGGACTTCCCTTATCTCACCGATCTCATTGTTCCATATCCATTCGCATAACTGACGAACCCCGTCGCCGGAGTTGCCCTGATTACCCATCTGTGTTGCAACTTTGTGTTTGGCGGTAAGTTTTGTTAATAAGCGGGATTCATAAACGGAGTGGGTAAGGGGTTTTTGACAATAAACGTGCTTCCCCATCGCAATGGCAGCAGCTGCAATACCCGCATGGGTGTGGTCTGCGGTTGCTATCATGACCCCATCGATGCTGTCTCCCAATTCATCGAACATTTTTCGCCAGTCCCAGAATTTCTTTGCTTTGGGAAAATCTTTGAAACATAAATCACCGTATTTCCAGTCCACATCGCATAATCCGATGATATTTTCAGTGTTCATACCCCGTATATTCACGTGTCCTTTACCACCGATCCCAACACCGACAATGTTTAGTTTATCGCTTGGAGCCTTATATCCTAAGCCGCTCACAACATGGCTGGGAAGAATTGTGACTCCTGCGGAAATGATTCCGGCTTTTTTTAGGAAATCGCGGCGGGAATTGTCTGAATATTTCATAATGTTTATTTTGGTATTAAAATACGGGTTTTCAGCGCTGATAGATTAACAGTTCAGTGAGATTTTAAATTTCTTTAAGTTTAACAGAGCGATACCATACTTTGGTTCCGTGGTTCTGAAGGGAAATGTGACCTTCATCGAATTTACCCCAATCGGGAAAATCTGACCATTTACCGCTGTTACGAAGGTTAGTCCATTCTTCAGAATACTTTTCGTATTTAACAACTACTTCTCCGTTAAGGATTTGGGTCACTTCATTTCCATTTACAACGAGTAAAAGATGGTTCCATTCACCAACCGGTTTGTAAGGTTTAACGAGCGGAGGATACATGGCGTAGTTTGCCCCATTGATCTGCCAGTCTTGAAGTTGATCCGGCCAGCTCTCGTGATCGATAACCTGAAATTCGGGACCCGTTTCGTATGGGTATTTGTAAAGGGTATCTTCTTTAATCTGGAAGATTACTCCGCTGTTAGAAGCTTTAGTAAGTTTATATTCCAGGCTCAGGGCGAAATTCCTGTATTGTTTATCTGTAACAATATCCTGATCTTCTCCTCCCCCCAGGCTATTCATGGTAAATGCTCCATCTTCAATAGCCCAGCAATCAGGAAAGGAATTCATATTGTAGCCATGCCATCCATTTGCATCTGACCCGTTGAACAACAACTGCCAGCCTTTTTCCTGTTCTTTTTTGGTTAAAGAATTTGGTTCTGCCTTGTGGTCAATCTCAGTGTATAAGTTCTGAGCATCTTTGGGATCCGAAGTTCCACAGGAGATCATACACATGATCATCATCCCTGTAATTAATACTGTTTGAAGCTTTCTCATTGCAGTTGGTTTTATGTGTCTGTAACTATGAATTAAACTTTTAGCTGAAGCCCGGAATCTGTTGTTTTAAGTCTCACTCCTGTATCTCCGCCTTGAGTAAGGTTTATGTCCACCGGTTGATTGAGTTTGTATTTCCCGTCTGTAAAATCAGGAACATCAATTGAAGCAGATCTGTTTGCCACAGACCATTCGCTCAAAGGCGCAATACTGCTCCAGAGTGCAGCATCATAAACATCCTGATCAAGCGGCAGTCCGTTACGAAGGCAATCGATTAGCCTCCAGTCCATCATAAAATCCATTCCACCGTGTCCGCCAATTTTTTTAGCCATTTCCCCGACTTTTTTTACAATTTCCGGGGTAAATTGATCATTTATTTCTTTCATTTTTTGTTCATCGAACCACTCGTGACCAAGAGCTATTCTCTCAGGCTCAGGCCATTTAGAGGCAATTCCTTTTGTGCCGCTTACCAGGTGAATACGTGAATAAGGGCGGGGACTTGTTGTGTCGTGCTGAATCATAATGGTTTTGCCTTTTTCAGTACGCACTGTGGTTGTATTCATGTTCCCACGATATCCCGTTGTATTAAAACCATTATAGAATTGATCCTCCTTCAGCAGTTCGGCAGCCATTTGTGCCATTTGGAAATCACCGGATGACATTGAAGTGAGATAATCCATTCTGTCGCCCCGGTTTATATTTAAAATCTGACAAACAGGTCCAAGACCGTGGGTAGGATAGAGATTCCCATTCCTTGTCTGGTTTTCTTTCAGCCTCCACATATCGGTATATGCTTTTTTACTGAAATTCAGATCTCTCAGGTCATGAATATATGCTCCTTCGGTGTGCACAATATCACCAAAAAAGCCTTGTCTGACCATGTTGAGTGTAAGCAGTTCAAAAAAGTCGTAACAGCAGTTTTCCAGCATCATGCAGTGTTTTCTTGTTTTCTCGGATGTTTCAACAAGCTGCCAGGCTTCATCAATTGTTGTAGCTGCAGGGACTTCTGTTGCGGCATGTTTTCCGTTTTCCATTGCAAAGACACACATCGGGGTATGCAGGTTCCATGGAGTACAAATATAAACGAGGTCAATATCATCACTTAAACAAAGTTCCTTCCATGCATCTTTACTACCGCCGTATGCTTTTGCAGCAGGGAGATCGAAATCTGCGAGTATTTTCTGAGCTTTATCAACTCTGTCCATTCTTTCATCGCAAAGCGCTTTTATTTCAACTCCTTCGATATTTGCAATTCGCTCAACAGCACCCGGACCACGCATTCCCAGACCAATAAATCCAATCCGTACACTATCGATTTTTGGTGCAGCATAGCCGCTCATATTGAAAATCTGGGAACGTTTCTTCTGTGCCGATTCCAGAATCCCGGCAAGAGGAGTAAGCTGACCCTTTTTTTCATTGGAGATGCAGGAACTTAATCCTCCGGATAGCACACCGGCGCCTGCTAATCCAGCTATTTTAAAAAAACTTCTGCGTGTGGTTTTCATGTCGGATATGTTTTGTTTGTTAAATTTGTTTTGTTTGAGGTCTTAGATTTCTTCAAATTAAGCATTTCAGGCAATACAAACTTCATGTTTTATATTTTTATAAATGTTTTATTCTTATACATATACCAAAGTATAAGGTAGATCACCAAAAATCCCCCGAAAAACTTTAAGAAATCATTCCAGTCCCCGACGTAAGGAATAAGTCCGCTGGTAAAAACTTCGGCCATACCTATGAATTGCCGGTCGAAAAGATGCCATGCGACATAACCAAATATTGCATTTGAACCCAGTATTATCATCCATTTTGTTCCTTTTCGCAATCCCCAGATATCAATTACAAGATAGAATAGTGCCAGCATCAGAACACAGATCCCACCGGAAAAGAGAACAAATGAGCTGGTCCATATTTTCTTAATAATGGGATGCCATATATCGAGGATCCGGGCAAGCAGAATCAATGAAACTCCGAGTATTATAAAAATCACGAACTTTTTCATTTTTCCATGCAGAGACTGCATAATGTACCCCGAGAAAACACCAAGCATTACGGTGGCTCCAAAGGTGATTGTAGAAATAATCCAGGTGTATGTTCCCCAACCGATAAACCGGCCCATCACTGCCTTTTCAACAAACATGGCAACGTTTCCTTCGGGAGTATAGGCATTAACCGTTGTTCCTCCGATGGGGATGAGTGCGAGTATCGCCCAATATAAAAGCAGCAGGCCAGCAGTTGCAAGTATCTGATAAACAACCGGTAGGTATAGAATAAAAATGGTGGCTATCAGGTACCCGCTGGCTATCGCCTGAAGTGTATTTGTGTAAAACTGAATGTTATTAAAATCGTACCGGAGCAGGTTCCCCTGAACCATCATTCCCAGTATCCATAAAATCAGAATTCTTTTCAGGGTGTGTTTCCAAAGTGGCCAGTCGGAATCGGATGAAGCGAGTCGCTTCCGGTATGAATAAACCATCGATACACCCACCAGAAACATAAAAAGAGGCATAATAATGTCGTAAAAATGAAAACCAAACCATTCAACGTGATCAAGCTGAGTTTTCAGAAAACCAGAGAACCTGTTATGAAAAATAGTATCGATACTTTTAAAGGCAATATCTCCACCCATAATCCAGAACATATCGAATCCCCTTAGAGCGTCAACCGAAATAACCCTGTCTGTTGAAAGGATTTCCTTATTTCTCACCTGGTACCTGTCAAGAGAAATTGAAAAACTTTGAAAGTTCATAATTACCCGGTTTAGTTTTTTGGATTTACAATTCTTAAAATTCCATCTTAATTTTCTTTAATCCAAAAAAAATCTATACCTATTTCACTATTTTCTGATGCATTCAGAGATTCAAATGAAATTTCATTATTTCCCTTCTTCAAATGTATGATTTCGGAAAAGTGATTTGCAAGTATTTGCAGATCGGTTTGAAATAAGTCAATATGGTCCTTACCATCAAATTTTACAGGCTGTCCGTTTATCCTGATTGAAAATATTCCTCCATCAGGTCCGTGCATAAGTGTTAAACCAATTTTTGTGTTTTCCTGATCCTGATCCATAGACAACCTGAAGGTAATTTTTTCTCCCTCGTGCGATGGTTTCCAGGCCAGAAATTCAGCTCCTGCTGCCAGAACTGACTTTTCAATTAGGAGTTGCCGGGATTTTTCATAATTCACTTTTTCTGCCTGAATAAAAGTATATCCTGCTGAACCGCAATATGCTTTTGGCATCCAGATTTGATAGCTCAGATCGCGGAGATCGGACATGGATATTTTTTTGAAATCATCAATTAATCCGGGCATTGCATAGAAGTATACCAATCTTCCGTATGAGAATCCGGGTACATTATCATGACTTCCCAGCTCCATAAAAAAGGCTAGTTTATCATTAAATGGGATATCATCGGAAATATGCCATCTGAAATTTGAAACATAACCGCGGTTTCCCGGGCCATCGTTCCGTGGCTGACCACAATAAGGATAAGAGAAAATTTTAGCTGATGACCAGGAATAATTAAAATAGTCTTCTGAACCCGTACCAAAAAATGAAGGGAAGGTATCCTTGTCAATGAAGATCTTTTCATCGCCTTCGCCCCACCAGTTTCCCCATGGTGTAACTGCGTTACTTGGATTATAAATAAATGCCGAAGCTCCCACCAATCGACCTTTTCCTGATGCCATCAGATATAGCATATCATAAACTCTCCCATTTGCATTAATATTGGAGGCAGTAAGATCGTGGTCAATTCTCCATCTGGCCCGGAAATGCATCGTTTTGCCTTCTTCCCATTTATGCTCAATCACACGCATACCGGAGGAAACAGTAATTTCTTCCCCGGAATTATTCTCCAGTTCAAAAACAGCCGAAGAACGGAATGGCATGATAAACCGGCAAATCATCGTTGAGTCTCTCTGAACTGAAAAGGGAAGCGAAAGAAATGGATTTAAGCCGGGTGCGGCACCAAAGAAATCTCCGAGAGGTGATTGAATCTGAGGGACAGATGTATTGTCGAAAAAAACATTTAACACGGTTTTTCTCAGCACAGATTCCGGATTTTTTGCATTTATTTTTACCGAAAAGTATTCAATTGCATTCTCTCCGTCAACAGAATGTAAAACCACTGAATTACCCGGTTGGAGTTGGACTTCTGACTTCCTGATTTCTTCGCTGACATAGGCATAATTTTCATCAGGGTTTTTCAGTATTTTGCTGATCTCCTCAAGCTTTCCAGCATTGTTTTGCAGAACCTTAGTGGTAAAGGTTTCTACCTGGGTGTTTTTATCATATATTCTTACACCTATATGATAGAAATGAAGTTCTTTGATGTCGCCTGTCCATTCGATGCGGCAAGCTTTGGCAAAGGGAATGGGAAAATATGTGGCATCATATTGCCGGAATGTAGTTTCGAATTTATGATTTACAGAATCTCCGGATAAAACAGACGGTGTTTTCCAAAAAAAGTCAATTGCCGGGCCCTGGTAAAAAGGTTTTTCATTACCATCGGTGTATAAGCGGATCTCACCTTTTATTCCTGCGGTCCAGAGTCGGACAATAACACCGGGATTCCGGATATCACAGATCAGGTAATCTCCGATACCGTCTTCACCGGGTTCTCTGAGAACTTTTTCGAATCCCGGGACAGGTTCTTTTCCAAAACCATCTTCGTTACCAAACCAGCAGCTATCGGTTGATTTGGTACTCCTTCTGTCGTACGATGAGTATTGCATGGTTGAATAAGCCGGATCTGAAACCACTGCAAGTCTTTTCAAATCAACCATTTCATCCAGAAGATCAGCCATGGTAACGATCTTTTCTGTTTCAGGCCGGGTGCATGAAGCAGTTAAGAGGATGAGGCATAATGCAAACAGATATTTCATTTGTTTATATTTTTAGTTTTTGTTTTGCCGGAAATACAATTCAGCGTTCTGATAATAAATTTTGTCGATTACATCTTTAGGTAAGTTCAGACCCTGAACACTGGTAATGGAATCGGTAGCCAGATAGATCCAATGGGAGAGCCAGCCTTTGCGAAGATTTTCCATTGTTTCCCTGCTGTCTTTTCCTTCTGTGTCATGCACTTCAAAATCGGTAGCATACAGGATCCGATCCTGATATTTAATCATAAAATCACGCACCTTATCCCTGTTAATCTTCGACTGGTATTGCAAATGATACAATCTGGCCGCAAGGTCCACTCTGAGGTTTGGATAATCATCCAGACGTTTTGCAATTTCATCAATACTCCATTCCAGACTGGCAAGATGGGCACCGACAAAATCGAGTCTGGGGTGTTTTTTAAGAATATTATCCCTTGCAACAATCTGATCTTCATAGGAAGGCGCATCGGGATTGAGGTACATGTAATATTCGGGATTGTTTTTATAATAGTTTTTATCTCCGGGATCCGTCATTTCGTCCAGCGGAAGCCAGCAGTCTTTTGGTTCACCCAGATGAGCAAGTACGGGGATATTATTCTCCTCCAGATACATAAAGATTGAATCAAAAGCAGGGTTATCGACCATAACATACTTACCGGTACTGTCTCTCAGTACCATCCCGATATTTTTCCATATTTTAATACCTGAGGCACCGGCATTTATGCATTCTTTAATTCGTGCAATTGTTTTTGAAGTAAAATCAGGTTTGCCAAAATCTTCGAGTGAAAAGGTTCCCAGGAACGAGAAATAATTTGGATTGGATTGCAAAACCTTTGAGGTAATTTTCATTTGTTCGTCAATAGAATATTCGCCGTCCCAGTTCGGGGAAACAAGCCTGAAATTCAGTTCTGTTGCGAATTTCAGATACTCCTCGTTATAGGTAAGATAATGAAAATGGGCATCGGTTTTTGCTACCTTTTCAAAATCCCCCGAAGTATAAAACTTTTCAACCGGATTGCAGGAAATTAAAAGCAGGAACAGAGCCGTTCCTGTTGCTTTGAATAGAATCCTTAGTTTTGTCATTGACTTAGTTTTTAACCTTCCTGTTTATTCAATAAAGTCTTCTTTCCCTTTTGCAATATTACGTTTTACAGCTTCCACATCAGGTATAATTCCAACTTTAAAAGGGGGCAAAACATAAAAGTAGGAGGTCAGCGCGTAATTCATCCTGATATCAGCCCAATGCCACAATTCAATGTTTGAACTAATGGATGTAGTAAAAGGGATCGCATCGAGGATTCTATGTCGCATATTTACAGTAATCCCACTGCTGGTATTTCCTGTTCCTTCGGGCTGGGATAAGAACGGATGTGAGAATGCTTCCGGTCGCGCAAATGAATATCCGTAATAATCCTCCGAACCGGTTCCAAAACTTGATGGGAAAGCCTCACCGTCGACGAAAATTTTCTCATCACCTTCTCCCCACCAGAAATACGTATTATTAAACAAGTTCACCTGATCGCCCACATAGACCCCTTTGCCACTGATATCAACATAATTGAGGTCATACATTGATCCATTATCAGTTCTTGTTCTGATATGATGATATTCATGCCAGGTTGCGGCAAAATACATACTGTTGTTTTTCCATGTATAGGGAGAAAAGCCTGCTAAACCAGTGATTTTTATTATTTCGCTTCCATAGTTTATAAATACAATCCGGCAGGTTTCCCTGAAAGGCATGATCCAGAACGATTCCATCGTACCATCCTCAAGCCTTTTGTTCATGAATGTTTTATGTGGTTTCAGACTGTAGCCTGTTCCGAAAAATTCTCCCACAGGGGTCCAAATGGTAGACAATCCGTCAAACGTAGCTTTCAAGACCACGGAACGCAAAGCTTGTTGAGGGGATTTTGCATCCAGAATAATTTTCAGCCGGTTCAGTGCGTGCTTACTCATCTTGTATTCGAGAACCAGCGAGTCACCCGGAACCAGGCTTGTTTCAAATCTCTCTTCCTTTGATGAGCTTACCTGCTCTGAGAAAAGTTTTTCTCCGGCTTCATCGAAAATTTTTCTTGCTTCCATGAGGGATTCACGGGTTGCTGACTTAAGCCTTACTTGTTTTTGATAGGATCGGATACCGATATTATAAAAAACATCAGGCCAGTAATACCCGTTTTTTACCGGGGTTCCTTCGTAATCGTAGAGTAATTTTAGCGAATCGCACTCGTATGTAATTTTGCAGTGTTGGGTAAAAGGTATCGGAACATAAAAGTTATGATCATAATCACGTCCCTCTTCGCCGATTTCTGCACCTTCCTGTACCGAGACAGCCAGAGGAGATTTTGTAAGGAGTGAGCCGCTAAGCAATTCGTCCGGAGAGCCTTCAATCACAGGTATTGTGTCTTTGTCGATATAAATGCGGATAATACCGTTTTGGGCCTTATAAAAAGTCATCCACCATCTCACAATTGCGCCCGGCCCGTCATTGTCCAGCATAACAAATTCACGTCTTCCGGAGTTGTTTTCCACACGAATAAAATGAGACATATCAAAATTCTCGAACCATCCGTCTTTTTCAGGGGAAACGGAGGCAGGGTTATAGCTGCTGCTTTGTAAATGGCTATAGGGGTTTTCAGGAAAATATGTAATGTTATTTCTATCCGACAATTCTTTAACCAGCGAGGCGAGGCTGACATCCGATTTACAACTGCTTAAAAAGAGAAGACAAATAATTAGACTAAAACTTAAGGACAGAATTGATTTCCTGGATATTTTCATTTTCAAGTTTTGGTTTTAAAAATGGACTTGCCTGAAATAGTATCAGACAAGTCCATCTGAAGGATGTGGTTACACAAATCACTCATCTACCAACCGGGGTTTTGTGAGAGTTTATTATTCAGGGTTATTTCATCACTGGGGATCGGCGAGAGATAGTCGCGTCCGGGATCAAAACCAAAGCCTGACGGAAGCAAAACCTGGTAAGGATCAACAAATCCCTCAGAATCGACAAAAAGGTTTTCGCCTATTATAATGCTCGGGTCGCCACTGCCATCGATTGCAAAATATGTTCCTTCGAGATTTGATCCTACATATTTTATTCCTTTTGGACGTTGGTTTACCAACAGCCGGTGAGCTCTCCAGCGGGCCAGATCATCCCATCGGGTACTTTCAAATGCCAGTTCTATTCTTCTTTCTCGTCTTATTTCATTAATTACGGGGGAGAGTTCGGGGAAATCCCAATCAGGGTCGGTAGTTATGTTGCTAAGATCCATATCAATCATACCAACTCTTCCGCGAAGGAGATTAACGGTTTTATCAAGATCTTCCTGGTTAATACTCCCAAGTTCAGCTTTGGCCTCAGCATAAATCAGCAGGGCTTCTGCATACCGGAAAATTATTGATCCCATTATACTAACTGATTCCTGTTGCAAATAGTCGGTATTTACACCCTTGTACATTCCGTATCCCGTTGTTGTGCGCCATTGTCCTACGCCATCGAGCGGAGGTCGCTGGAAAACCAAATCAGGCATGTTGGCGGAGCGGTTGGTCGACTGAATGTGTCCGGGAAGAAAAAATGACTGTGCAAAGCGCGGATCACGGTTCTGTGCTTCAAGGAGTAAGGAATCGTAGCCCATAAACAGCGGACTGACAGAAATTGGCTGTCCATCATTACACAGGTAGTCGTCGGCCAGACTTTTAGTAATACCGATATCACCACCGGCATTTGGCAGATATTGGCCAAGATTGTGAGAGAGTTCGAGATCAACATCATATTTTTTCCAAAGCAGGACTTCAGGATTTGCAGAATAATCGAGCTGGTTAAAAAGCGACCAGTATTCGGCACCTGCAGGGCCCTTGTAGATCCCTGACTGCATCTCCATCAGCTGACTGGCGGCATCAGCAGCCATCTGTAAAAATTCTGATCCGTCTTCACCTTCTACCCCAAAATCTGTTCCCAGATGGTATTTTTCCCAGGTTCCCTCATACAGACAAACTCTGGCTTTCAGCAGTAAAGCTGTTTCTTTATTGATACGGAAAGCTTCAGCCAGGCTTTTTGGTTTAAGTGTATTGATAGCAAAATCGAGACAGGCAACAATTGAATCCGTAACCAGTTTTCTGCTATCGCGGGGAGCAAATAATTCAGGAGAATTTGTACTGAGTGCTCTGCTGAACCAAGGTACCGGACCAAAAGTTTTAAGTTTATCGAAATACAGATACGCCTTAAAAAACTTTACTTCAGCGATATAGGTTTTGCCATAAACTGTATCTTCCAGATTTTTGTAACAATTATCGAGAAAATAATTGGCTTCCCTGATATAATTCCATTCCCAGCCACCTTTAGTAGAAGGTACAGTTCTGATTCCGGCCAGACGCATATCAGGAACTACCTGAGCCAGGTTGTCGCTGTTCTGGTCATTCCAGAAAGTACCTCCTCCGTAACCGCCATGGGCAGGCAGAAGGGCATAGAAACTGTTTGCATAAAGTTTCAGATCATTTGCTGATTTGAAATACTGCTGAGGAGATAATTCATCCAGGGGATATTTTTCGAGAAAATCTTCGGAGCACGAGAAGCAAAGAAGAAGTCCGCAAATAACCGGCAATACTATTTTTCTTTTCATGATTTTTCTGTTTACTTGATTAGAAGGTAACATTAAGACCCAATGAAATTGTTTTCTGAAGCGGATAAAGAGTTCCGCTACCTGATCTTCCGCCGGTAACTTCCGGGTCGAAAATGGTAATAAGTTTGGTAAATGTGAGCAGGTTTTCAGCAGAGGTGTAAACCCTCAAATTGCTGATTTTTACCTTTTGAGTAAGAGTAGCAGGTAATGTATAACCCAGCTGTACTGTTTTAAGTCTGATATAGGCACCATTCTGAAGGTAACGTGTCTGTACCTGATGATTTTTATCTTCCCAGTTTTCAAAATACGGGCGCGGCCAGTAGGCATCGGTATTTTCTTCGGTCCAGTAATCCATATGCTCCTGCAAACCGATGTTCCACCATTTGTTTCCTACGATACCCCAGAACAAGGATCCGTCCAGAGCCAGATCTCTTTTGGCAATACCCTGCCATAGCATGTTGAAATCAAATCCTTTCCATGATGAGCTGACCATTGCGCTAAAAGTATATCTGGGAGTTGAATTACCGATAATCGACTTATCACCGGGATCTTCAACGGTATTTGCTCCATCATCGATCTTACCATCGGAATCCAGATCCGCGTAATAAATATCTCCTGCCCGCCACAATTCAGGGGATAAAAATGACTGGTCATGGGCCGGATTCTGAGCCTGTACATCCGATTCAAAAAGCCCAACCGTAGTATATCCCCATATTTCTCCAAGCTGTGCACCGGAGTAGTAAGCGCTGCTAAGAAGGTTTTTCGGGTTGTAATAGCTTGTTATTGTTGAGGTAGCATCGGAGACCAATAGTTTCGCTGAGTACGAAAATTCTTCCATTCTGTCCCTCCATTCAACAACAAACTCAAAACCCTGTGTTTTCATGGATGCATTATTTGACCGGGGAGCCTCTACTCCGAGTACGGCCGGATATTGTTCGGTTTCACCCAGCATATCAATGGTATTCCTCACAAAGTAGTCGAATGAAACATTCAACCGGTTGTTAAGGAAACCTGCATCAAGTCCTGCGTTTGAGGTTCTTACTTTTTCCCATGTAATGCCCGGACTTACCAAATTAGCCATCTGAACATAACTGGGACGTTCTTCGCCGAATATGTAAGGAAGGTTCTGACCGTTTCTCAAACGTTCGATATACAGATAATTAGCAACATTCTGATTTCCAACAGATCCATATGAACCTCTGAATTTAAGCGTGTTTACAAAGCTTTGAAGAGGTGTCCAGAAATCTTCCTTCGAAATTATATAGGCAGCGGAGCCTGAAGGGAATAATCCCCAGCGATAATTTTGAGGAAATTTAGAGGATCCGTCATAGCGTGTGGAGAATTCAAGAAGGTATTTTTCACGGAAATTGTAATTTAACCTTCCAAAAAAGCTTCTTGTCGAAAAATGGCCCATTTCTCCAAGCATTTCCTGTTTTCCCGTTGCTGTTTGAAGAGAAGGGATATCATCACTTACCAGATCGAATCTTTTTGCATAGAACTTATTGTATTTTGAGAGTTCCTGCTCAAAACCTGCCATTATGGTAAAATCGTGTTGGCCAACGGTTTTATTATAGGTTGAGTAAATATTTGGCGAATTATATGTACTTTGAGAGGATGCCATTGTGAAGCTGTTTGTTTTCGGCGGGAGTAACATTGGAGTGCCGTTGACATCCGTTCCATATACTTTTGCATCATGATTTGTGTACCCGGAAGGATTTAATTTCCAGCGATAATTGGCATAAATAATCCATCCTTTAACGGGTTCGATTTCAACTCCCGGAACCATTGAATATTCGTTCTGGTCTTCATTATACCGGCCACCGCGTTCGAGCCATAACTGAACAGCCTCACCCGATAAATTTCCGTCGGGATAATAAGGTGCATTGGTAGGCCATTGCCGGGAAAGATTGTAGTAAAAATCACCCTTGTTATAGCTCGGGCGGCTTATGTTGGTTCTTCCAAATCTGCTTGTGAAATTAATTTTAAGCCATTTATTTACTTTGGAATTTACTTTGGCATTAATCGTATTCCTGATGTGTTCATCCTCCCCATACCTGAGCAAACCTTCCTGATTGAAAGAAGAACCTGAGATATAAAACTGAGTTTTATCGTTTCCCCCGCTAACACTAACACTGTGAGTATTGTTTGGAACCCATTCTTTATACGATTCTTTATACCAGTCGGTATTTGCCCATGAGCCGTTGTAACTGAGCCAGAATTGAGGATTCAGGGGATGAGGAATAGACCAGTAATCAATCTCTCCTTTTTGATACTTTTCCATATATTCAATAATTATGGGTGCAAACTGAGGAAGGATATTTGAATTTGCACTTGCATCATTGAAGTATTTTGCAAAATCGAGCGAATTTAGATTATGCGGAACTCTGGTTGGGGTGGCAAAAGAATAGTTGTTTGAATAGTTGACCTGTATTCCATCCGTTTTTCCTTTTTTTGTTGTTATGAGGATAACACCAAAAGCTGCACGGGCACCGTATATTGATGAAGCTGAAGCATCTTTTAAAACAGAAATGCTTTCTATATCATTAGGATTTATCTTATATAAATCCTGTTCCATTCCATCAACCAGTACATAAGGAGTTCCCCCATCTCCGTTAATTGAACCGGCGCCTCTTATGTTCATAAGCATTTTACCTCCAACCTCGCCGCCATCGAGACCAACTGTAATATTGAGGTTGGGAGCAAGTCCCTGCAATGCCTGGGTTACATTTGTAACCGGACGATTTTCAAGTTGCTTTGCCGTTACAACATCAACTGCACCAGAAACATTTATCTTTTTCTGCGTTCCGTATCCCACAACCACAATTTCATCCAGAAGCTTTGCATCCAGAACCATCTGAACATCAATAATGGTTTTTCCGCTAACCTGAATTTCCTGAGTGACATACCCGATGTAGGAAAAAATCAGAACAGCATCAGGGGAGTTAATTTCGATGGAATACTTACCTTCTAAATTGGTAATCATACCGGTAAGCGTCCCTTTCACAAGAATATTTACTCCCGGCAGGGGAGATTCATCTTCTGATGCGGTTACTGTTCCGGACACAATATACTTCTGAAACGAATTGCCCGGATTAGCATTTACCTGAAAAGGTCCAATCAAGGTCAGACATGTCAGGACTAGTGCTGCATAAATCCATCCTCTCCCCATGAAAACAGGGTTAAGGCGCTGATTAGGTTTTTTGTTCATGACACTGGTTGTTAATTTATTTAGAATTTTAGAAACTTTTGCTTTGATTCTGAAAATCAGCATAATAATTGCTTTATTCGAAAACAGGTGTAAGTTTTTCGATACTTTCAGCATTTTTAACTATATCGTTTTTGTTTAGAAGTGCTGGTCTGAGTTTCTTTTCCGACATCATCTTCAGCTGATCTCCATGGTGTTTATTTCCCGGTTGTGTTGCGTTTCCATAGCTCAGAATTACTTCAGCCTTCACTTCATCACCAAATTCCACTACAGCAATAAATGTCTCACCCGCTACGCTGAACTTTTTATTATCAGCGCCGTCTGCAAAATACATTGTTCTGAAAATTCCGTAATCACCCGGTCCGCCATTTGCAGGGTAATCCATTCCGTTCAACCGGAAGCGGTACACATCGCCCCATGCAATATCGAGGGTTTCGTATTTCTTAATTACCTCATGTGCAGCTTTTTCAAGTAATTCTACAGCCTGCTTTGGATTGCTAAGGCCATCGGGAGTAGTAACGGGTTCTTCATATTTCCAGGGGATCTGAAACATATTGCTTCTGACCTTGTCCCACCAGCAGGCAAAAAGTACCGATCCACGACTTTGGTTATCTGTTGATTTATCCCAGGATTTGAGGACAGATGCCGCTTTAAGAGCTATTTCTCCGGGATAAAGTTCAACGGCTGCCAGCAGGTCGTCGAGGAATCTGTGAGCAGTTTCCATCTCGGTATTAAGTTTATACTGTACGAGTTGATCAAAAGAAACAGAGGGATTGTTTTTAATCATATTTACAGACCGTTGAGGTCTGAAGGGTGTTCCTACAGACGACATATAGGCTGGGAAATCACTTTTATTCAATGCAGCCGGGTAAGTGCAGCTCCAGGGAGGATCGTTACAGTTCTGCAGAAATCCTGTTGTCGGGTTCAAAACTTTTGG
>CAYOLQ010000057.1:2906-5213 GCA_964404825.1 uncultured Chitinophaga sp. | reverse complement strand
GGACCGTGCAGTGAATAGAGAAATTCATAATTTTTTTCCAGATACTCCCCATTCTTCTGTAGAACTTTTATTGTTGCATTTCTCTTTTCAAATGGAACGGATTTGCCATCGAGAATGTAATTATCGCCTTTCAGAGTAAGTTCATACCGATCAGAAGCGTCAATGGGGTTTACGGTGTGTGCCCATCCGTGAGTATCATTAAAAGCCATTGTGATAGAAGGCATCCCGATAAGAGAAACCCCATATGCATTAAACCCGGTAGTGTTCAAATGAGCTTCAAACCAGAGGAAGTAATCCGACCATGGAAGATGTGGGTTAATGATGAGCATGGCATTTCCCGAGGCAGATTTTGAAGGAGAAATTGCCATGGCGTTCGAACCTGCATCAGTTGATTTCCATGCGGCATAAATATCTTCCCCGGCAAGGAACTCCAGACAGCTTATTCTCAAGGTATGAGATATAACATCCGTCACTGTAACAGGTAATACTTTTCTTGCAGTTTCATTAATTACTGAATGATTTTTTTCGGCATATTCGTTGATCCCCTTTACAAATGCATCCAAATATTTTTTGAATTCCGGATCTTGCGTATTGTATATTTTGTCTGCTCTTTCAGATAAACTAAACAGCTGAACTTTCTCATCCGATAACAAAAATTCCTCACCCCAGTATTCTGCTGCCCGGCCTCTGGACTGAGCATAAAGTTTGAGGATCAGATCTGCATGATTGTGCATTTGGGCCCATCCAAATGCATAATACATTTCCTCTGCATTCTTTCCGTAAATATGCGGCACACCATAAGAGTCCCATACAATTTCCGTTGATTTGTTTTCCTCAGAATCCTGAATACATGAAAAGGACAGGATCAGAAAGAATGAAAGGATGACTCCTGCTGTTCCGGTTAATCGCCTGATAGTTTGAATTACCTTCATTGTTATTGATTTAATATGCTATCTTCCGACAAACAATACCTGAATAATATGCAATTACCATAAACGCAATAGCGGGTACCCAGTAGGCAAACATAATATCTCCTGACTGGTCAGAAACGATCCCCTGAAGCTGTGTAAGGAAGGCTGCACCTGCAATTGCCATTACCATACCGGCCCCGCCAATTTTGGTGTCGTCTCCCAATCCGGATATACCCAATCCATAAATGGTTGGGAACATCAGAGACATACAACCTGAAATTCCTATCAGACCATACACGCCAAAACGCCCTTCACCGTATATAGTTATCATTGAACATATTACAGCGAGTATTGCAAGTGACGTGAGGAGAGTGCGGGGTTTTATCAGATTCATCAGACCGGTACATGCAAATCGTGCTATTACAAAAAGTATGAGGGAAATAATATAATAGGTTGCTCCTGCCTGCTCGGCTGTTCTAGGGAGTAGGGGATCAAGTCCTATACTTTCACACACATTGTAAAAACCTGCAGCAAGAGGCTCAACCACTCTGAGTTTTGCAATTATCTCAGCCGAAGTAGCGTTTTCTCCAAGTTGCGCAACGATGCTGTCGAAGTGAAGTTGCTGCATGGCATACCTGATAATAAAGGACCAGACGGCAATTTGCGCTCCGACATAAAAAAATTGTGCAATAACACCCCAGACATAATTTTTATTTTTTATCAGTCTTTTGAAGGTTCCTGCAAAATCAATATTCTTATCATCCTCCTTTATCTTAGGCATTTTGGTAAATAATATGGCAAGAAGCAGGAATAACATTACAGCTCCGATAATTACATACGTCATTGTTACGGCATTCAATTCAATACCCTGAATTTTTCTTAATTCTTCGGCAGGTATTACTGCTCTTTCAAAAGAACTCATTGTATTAAGCTGCGACAGTATAAAAATCTGGCTAATCACAACCCCGGTAATGGCTCCGAATGGATTAAACGACTGTGCAAAATTTAGTCTTTGGGTAGCAGTTTCTTCTGGTCCGATTGCACAAACATATGAATTGGTAGATGTTTCAAGGATGGATAATCCCGCAAATAAAAATACAATTGCAATAAGAAACATAAAAAAACCGAGGCTTATATTCTGGTCAGAGATTAGCATTGCAGGGTAAAACAAAAATGCCCCGAGAGCATACATGCCCAGACCCAGCATTACCCCGGATTTATAGGTGTATTTTTTAATAAACAAAGCTCCCGGAATTGCAAAACAACCATATCCAAATAGATAGCAGGCAACCTGAATCCAGGCTGTTTTGGAGTCGGAGATACTCATTATTCGTTTGAAGGCTGCAAGCATTGTGTCGGTGAGGTTATTTGGCACTGCCCACGCGAAAAAAAGAAT
>CAYOLQ010000057.1:0-2806 GCA_964404825.1 uncultured Chitinophaga sp. | reverse complement strand
ATGTTTTCCGACTGGTAAGCGACAAAAGATAGGGTTTCAGGTATTTCCTTATTCATCGCTTTTTCAGCTTCAGTCCGTCCCAATATGTTTACATTTCTCTCAATTCCTATATCCAGCTTGGTACCGGATGCGTTTACCAGTGAAAAATCTTTCCTGAACGACACTGAGACAGAGGTCTGGTTTGTTAAATCAAAGTCTTCTGTATCAATTTCTTTTGGGACAATCCAGTTTGCAAAAATCTGCTCTGCATCTTTTTTAAAATAGACGGAGAACGGACCACCTTCCGGTCCCAGCCAGATTCTTTCTTCTCCTCCATAGGGATTGAACTGATTGTTTTTCTCAGCCGATTCAATAAAGGAATAATTAATCCACCCGAAGCTTTGTCCTTCCCTGCCATTCGTGCTGCTGGTCATTACACGACCCTGAAATTCCGGAACAATCATAACCGATGCTCCGGTAGCAGAATCTTTTAGTTCAACAGTTTTAATATTATGACGGGTAAAAAAATCCAGATCATAACCATAGGTGCCTTTAGCAAAAGTGTTCTTCATTGTCGGGGAGTTTTTGTTGCCAGACGGATTGCACGCCGTAAAAAGTGTTGCAAATATGAATATCAGCTGTATAAAAAATTTGCCGGATAATGAATCTTTCATCAGTGTATAGAGTTAAGTAGTTATGTATATATGGGTCCGTAAGCCTTGCAGGCATTGAAATCAGCTGAACCAGGTTCCGTACCGAAAGAGTTCCAGGAAGAAGGACGGAAAATCAGGGATTCGCTGACATTATGCATGTTTACAGGGATCCTCAGAATGGAGGCAAGAGTAATCAGGTCTGCTCCGATATGTCCGTATGATATAGCTCCATGATTGGCTCCCCATGCTGCCATCACAGAATAGACATCTTTAAACTGGCCCAGTCCTGTAGTTCTTGGTACAAACCAGGTTGTCGGCCATGTGGGATCGGTTCGTTTGTCGAGAATGGTATGCACATCATCAGGGAGTTCAACAGTCCATCCTTCAGCCAGTTGCAGCACCGGTCCGAGATTCCTGACAAGATTAATACGACACATGGTAACAGGCATTTGTCCTGCGGTTTTGAACTGGGAAGAGAATCCTCCTCCTCTGAAATATTCTTTATTTCCCGGGCACCAGCGTGTGCTTTTTAAAGAATCGGTAACTTCCTGCGGAAGAATATCCCACCAGGGTTTCATAACAGGATTTCCTTGTTTATCGCACTGTTGGGCCGTAGCATCAAGGGTTGTGGATCCCGAATTAATCAGATGTATAAAACCGTTGGAAGCAAGTCCTGTTAAACTTTGACCCGTCACCCGTTTCACGGCCTCCGGACTCCAATAGGTTCTGACATCCGAAAAGATCTGTGCCGTGTTGGTCAGTAAATGTCCGAATAACATGGATAGGCCATTCAGGCTATCGTTTTCAGTAGCAAATACATATGCTTCACGAATGCCATTCCAGTCAAATGAGGAATTCAGGATGGCCTCTGTAAAATCCCCATTCGGGTAAAAGTCTGTCCATTGTCTTTGTCCCTGGAATCCGCCTGCAATAGCGTTTCTGCCTTTTGCTTCTTCTCCAAAGCCCATTTCTGCAAGTTTAGGATTACCAATCATAAGGTCGCGGGAGATTAGTGTCATCTTTACAACGACTTCCCATTCCCAGTCTTTTCTTTTCCGGTCGGATTGTTTTTTATTGGGATCGGGTCCTTCAGGACAATTTTGCCTGGTCCATTTCAAGGCTTTTTCGTATTCTTTTTTATCATAAATTTCCTGTTCGATTCGGCGAAGGACTTCTGTCATGTCTACAAATTCGGTCCTCATCCCAAGATATTCCTGCAGAAAATCAGGATTAACAGTTGAACCGGCTATTCCCATCGATGTGTAACCGAGCGAGAGGTACGATTTTCCTTTCATTTGCGCCGCAGCCATTCCTGCTTTGACGAATCTCAGAATTTTTTCTTCTACATCAGCAGGTATTGATGCGTCGCCGGAATCCTGAACATCCCTGCCGTAAATACCAAAAGCAGGGAGTCCTTTTTGTGTATAACCGGCAAGGGCCGCAGCAAGATAAACAGCACCGGGCCTTTCGGTACCGTTAAAACCCCATATTGCTTTAGGGATAGAAGGATCTGAATCCATAACTTCGGTACCATAGCACCAGCAGGGTGTAACTGTCAGAGACACACCAACACCTTCGCGGGAGAATTTATCAGCGCAATGAGCAGCGTCTGCCACTCCGCCAATTGTTGTGTCGGCTATTACACATTCAAATTTTTCGCCGGAAGGAAACCTGAGGTTTTCTTCTATCAGGCGTTTGGCCATTTTGGCCATAATCATTGTCTGAGCCTCAAGGGCTTCACGCACTCCATGTTCCCGGCCATCGATTACCGGTCTTATTCCGACTTTTGGTAATCTTCCGATTAGTCTGTTTGTCATGTATAAGTATTATTATTTGGTAATATTGAGTTTTGTATAATCGATTAAGCAAAGCACAAAAAATATATCAGCATTCCTTAGAATCTCTTGTAATCAGGGTTGGACTTAACTTTATCTGACTTATCTTACTTGATCCGTTCATAAGGTCAACCAATACCCGGAACGATTCTTTACCCATTTCATCAAGTGGTTGCCTGACATAGCTTAACTGCGGATTGAATAAATCGAAAACATCACCACCGTCAAATCCTATGAAAGCTATATTTTCAGGAACTTTCAGGCATTTGTTACGGATACAGTACAGACCGAAAATTGAAAGTGTGTTGGTAGCAAATACCAAAGCGTTAATGCCTTTGT
>CAYOLQ010000056.1:22296-22531 GCA_964404825.1 uncultured Chitinophaga sp. | reverse complement strand
CATTAATTAATTTTATTTCCAATAACCTGGGTAATTACAATCTGGATCCTTCATACTTTGGTGCTTATTTGTGGAATGGCGCGAGTTATTCCATAATAAATAATACATCCCCTGCCACCTTTATTCAACCTTCTCAAGGATTTCTGGTAAAGGCTGCGGCCGAAGGGCTTGTTGATTTTGATCCCATCATGCAAATTCATGGCAATCCGGACTTCTATAAAAAATCTTATTCTGT
>CAYOLQ010000056.1:0-22286 GCA_964404825.1 uncultured Chitinophaga sp. | reverse complement strand
ACGGGCTATACTTTAATAAATAATACCCCACCTGCATCCTTTATTCAGCCTATGCAAGGTTTTTTGGTAAAAGCTCCGTCAGAGGGGGGTACAGTTGATTTTGATCCTGCTATACGCGCACATGGTAATCCCGTATTCTATAAAAAATCTTCTTCTGACTGGAGTGAAATTTTATTAAATGTTCAGAGTTCCGCCAATACTGCAAAAACAAGAATTCTATTTCGTGAAGATATGACCCGCGGATTAGACATTTCATATGACGGAGGAATCCTCCGGAATGGTGAAAACTTAGTGCTCTACACCGGATTAGTAATTGACAATGGGGTCGATTTTTCTGTCCAGTGTCTTCCCAGCATGGAAAATGATTCAATGCTTGTCCCGGTAGGCCTTGATTTCACATCGGGCGGACTGGTTAGCTTCAGTGCCGACATTAGTAATCTTCCGGCCGGATATATTGCGGTACTTGAAGATCGCCTGCATGGAATTTTTACTGACCTTGCAGTTACAGGAGGAAAATATGAAGTGGCTGTTGATGCAGGCAGTTCAGGTACTGGCCGGTTTTTCCTTCATACCGTTGAAGGCTCTAACGGTATACTTATTCCTGAAAAACCAATTATTTCTATATTTGCATTTAAGAAAGAAATCTTTATTAATGTCAGGGGATCAGAAACAGCTTCAGCTGGCATTTATGATCTTTTAGGCAGAAAATTAGCCAATTATAAACTGGACTCTGTTGATTTGAATATTCTTAATATGGCTGATTTCAAAGATGGCGTTTATATTGTTAAAGTGTCTGATAAAGGTATTTTAAACACCACCCGTGTTTTTATCGGGGAATAAGGCCTTTTTGTTTAAAAATTAAGAACTATCTGTTCTCTTTACAATTTTACCTAAAGGATTAACATAGTAATAAGCAAATTAGATTTTTAAAATGAAAGATATCAGTAAGCAATCCAAAAAGGATACAATTTCACGAAGAGAAGCGATGTCAAAAATGGGTCTTGCTGCATTCTCAGCCGCAACCATGATGCTTCTGCTTAATAAACCGGAAAAATTACAGGCTCAGGACAGTTCAACAGATCCGGGGCCTCCGGACGAATGGTAAACTTCATTTACCCGTTCAAAATTGAATTGTGTATCATAGCTTTATAATTTTCCCCTGGTGAATGGTTAATCCCCTGATAAAACGACCCTATAAAAAGCTTGATAAATCACATATTATCTGGTTTTCAGAGAGCAACTCCTGGATCCAACTCGAAAAACCCGCCTGGTATATTTACCGTAATTACGCAGCAAAGATTCCGGCTGATGTAATTTCGCAAAAAATCTCAAAATATTACCGTCTTAATTCTGCTGAAAGCACAGTATTTGTAAACGATATTATCAGGGAAGTACAATTGCTTTCAACGTCTACTTACCAGACTCCGGTTACTTTACCTGCTGAATATCATCAATCGCCCGTTTCCTGTTACTCTTGCCGGAAATATTTATTTAACCTGAAAACTGTTGAGATTTGCTATGGATCCCGATCCCTCGAATATACTATTCATCCTTCCTTTGCGCATCTTGAAGTCAATAGCGCGAAAAAACCCGATTTTATACTTGAAGTCTTTTCACAAAGCAAAAAATTTGTTCTTAAAACGGTTATCGGCTCATGGACCGAGGATGATCCCGGTTTACTTAAAAGGAAGCTTTTTATTGAACTTACACACCTGATTTATGGAAAAGATGAAAAACACTGGCTTTCATATATTCATGGCTCGGCGGTGAGTAATGGTAATGAAAGTATTATTCTTACCACAGAATGTGGTGCGGGGAAAAGTACTTTGGCAGCCCTGTTATGCGCGAATGGGCTGAAATTTGTTTCAGACGATTATGTACCTGTTGATGCCCGTTTCTGCAAGGCCTACCCCTTTCCGGCTGCGCTCTCTGTAAAAGATGGAGCTATGCGGGTACTTCAGCCATTCTTCCGGCAATTGAAAACTGCTGAAGTTTATCGTTTCAGGGGATCGGATAAAACGGTCAGGTATCTCCCCTTTCCTGCTGAAAAGGATTTCTATAAACCCCTGCCTGTAAGAAATCTGGTTTTTGTTAAATATGATCCCGGGAAACCATTCCTTTTCAGGAAAATACCTGTTAATGAAGCCATTCGTCGCTTTCATGAGGAAGCCTGGCTGTCTCCCAATCCTTCTCATGCAAAGAAGTTTTTAAACTGGTTTCCCGGTGTTAATTGTTTCGAATTACAATACTCCGATTCCAAAAAGGCCATCCGAAAAATTCTGGACATCTTTCAATAATGGAAATTGTTGCTTCTCAGGTTAACCCGGTTCTTTTCCGGTATAGACACTCAGCCTTTTCGGAAATTCTGACATTATTTTCCTAACTTGGGTTCACATTTTACTGCATGAATAAATACCAGACCTATACGCTGACAGGCCGAATTCTTGCTCTTGATTCTTTTCCTTCTCACAGGGAACTAATTATTTCCTGCCTTCAGAAAAGCGAAATTATATGGGAAAAGTTCGTGAAACTTGCTGATTATCACCTTGTTTTACAAACACTTTACCCAAAAATCAGAGGCCATGAACTTGAGAAATACTTCCCGGAAGAAGTTCTGGAACACCTGAAACATATTTTCGATCTCACATCATCAAGGAATCAAGAGATTATTAAACAGGTTGAGAATCTTACGTCTGTACTTCATAAATCCGGGATTCCTCCGCTTTATATGAAAGGTGTTGGTAATATTCTTGATGGTTTGTACAGGTATCCCGGGGAAAGGATATTACATGATATTGATATTCTGGTTCCGGAACCGGAGTTTATTAAAGCTGCCAATTTACTTCTGGCCGATGGTTACCAGAGTAATTACAGCTTTAATTCACATCCTGATAATGTGGAAAGACACTATCCCATTTTGTATAAGCCCGGCGAACCGGTTTATGTTGAGCTTCACAGGATGCCTGTTGGAAATTCATACATCGGGATTTTTAATACTGAAATGGTTTTTAAATCTGCGAAAAAGCCGGGTTTTTCTGAAAATTGTCTGGTTATGTCCGACGAGCATAAGATTATCCATAATTTCATACACGCTCAGTTGGATCATAAGGCAAGCATTTATGCGCGTGATTTGGCACGAAATCTTTATGATTTGCTTTTATTGTCGGGAAGAGCAGATCCTGAGCGGGTTTTTTCGGATTTTGGACATTACAGGAGAACCGCTTCAGGATACCTTGATATTGCTTATGATACATTCGGGAACTATCCGGATGAACGCAACCTGCCCGCACTATTCCTGCATACCTACCGTTTCAGGTACCAGCTAAACATAAAATCCAGATTTGCAGGTACAATTTCCTATTTACTGATTCGCATATTTTTAGGCTGGGTTGTTAAACCCTTTAAGGCAATTACCAATAGGAAGATCCGACGGCAACTTATAGATGATTTAGGAAATCCGGAATGGTATAGAAAACAGAAGCGTTATTACGGGAAGATACTTGGAATAAGGTGAGATATCTGATAATTGCTTATCCGATTTAAACTTTAGGCTTTTTCACAGAAAGTCTCTCCACCTCCACCCTGTTCATCGGAATCGCCATCATCTCATATCCCCCTTTGCTCAAATATTCCAGAACTTTTGGTAAGGCGTGATACAAATTCTTACGGGCTTTGGCAGAATCGTGAAATACTATTATACTTCCCGATCTTACATTACGTATCACATTACCAATAATAACATCGCCGCTGACCCGCCGGTTATAATCGTAACTGAGCACATCCCACATTATAATTTTATAGCCCTTAAGAATCCCTGTTATCTGGGAACTCAGTATACGACCATAGGGCGGACGAAATAGTTCTGAATTTATAAGGTTACCTGCCAGCTCAATATCATCAAAATATTGCTGATTACGGGTTCCGTATCCCTTTAAATGGCTATAAGTGTGGTTACCCACAGAATGACCCTCATCAAGTATCTGATTATAAATTTCGGGATTGTGATCCACATTTCTCCCAAGACAAAAGAAAGTTGCTTTTGCGTTAAATTCTTTAAGACGGTCAAGTACCCATGGCGTTACATCTGGTGTAGGTCCGTCGTCGAAACTAAGGAATACTTTCATATGCTCTCCATAGAAACCCCAGGTTACACGGGGCATCAGACGGGTTATTATCTCTGGCGGACGGACAATAAACATAATTTAATACTTACCTGAATAATCCGGACATACCGGCATCGTAGCGTTGCATAATCTCAACAATTTTGTCGGATATTTCTTTCTGTCCAAAAGTGTTCGCCATGGAAAACAAATTATACAATGCACTCATATCCATCTGAAAATCACTATTCAATAATACAAATCTCTTTGAATCAAAAATCTGAAGGTCTTTAAAGTTTGTGAGCTCCTGATCAAGAATAACGAGATAATCCGACAGAATTTTGTTTGCAGTTGCTGAGTCTCCGAGGCTGTAATAGGTTTGGATTAGTGGAATAACAGATGTGTTATATGGTATACGTTCATTGGGAGTCAGCTCAATACAACGATCCAAAACTTTTCGTGCACTGTCGGCTTTTCCCTCTTCATAAAGAGCGTTGGCAAGGGATGCAAATGAATAGCGGAAATTGCTAATCATTCGTTGATTGTTTTCATCCAGATAAACTTTAGGATTATCAATACCTCCCCAACGGAATGTTTCCATCAGCTTGGTGTACATAATTTCGGTATTTACACTTCCCGAAAAAAGATCATTATCTCTGCCTGTTGCAGGAAGAAGTCTATATGCAAGGCCCTCACGATGAAGGTATTTGTCAAGATTCAGATAATTATCTTTTGAAGCAGTGATGGCAAAATAAACAGGGCGTTCCCAGTTGTTAGATTCGATCAAATCCATGGTCATGATTCCATTCTTGGAGATGCTTCGTTTATTTATATCCCAACGAATTTCAGGAACCATTGTATTGAGCAGATCCCCCTTTACAACTCCCTCCCTCCTGAGTTTGGCTGTGTCGGCCGAAAGGATAAACTTTCTGGCAGGGAAGAAATATTGTCCGCGCTGAAAACGAGGATCTTCAGACCTGAAGAATTTCATGGCATCACTGAAAGGCAGGTGTGCCTGATCGATACGCTTAACCAACGATTCTGTTTTGCCCTTAACATCGAACATCTCACCGGCATTCACGTCAAAAACCTTATTCCGGTCAATTGCACTCAGTATGCCTAAAAACTTCTCAATGCTAAAATTCTGATAACCTTTTAAAATTTCAGAATAATCCCTGGCAGCCAGCTCCGGAACCTTTGATTTTTTAACTGTTTCAAGAAAACTATTAAAAATGGTCTGGTACTCCTGTTCGAACAGGGGTTTGTTGGCTTTATACTTTTCATCCAGCATAATTCTGGCATCATCAACAAATGAAGCAAAATCACGGGTTCCCTGACGATACTGCTTTTCAGTAAGGCCAAACTTAACCGGGCTTGAATTGTAAACCTGCTGGGCCATCTGACTTATGTACCAGTCGGCTGTGAAATAGCTTAAATTTATTACCCTTATATCAGTTCTGACATTTTCTACTTCCTGTATATACCATAGGGGGAATGTGTCGTTATCGCCGTTTGTAAAGAGTACTGCATTTTCTTCGCAGGAATTAAGATAATTATACGCAAAATCCCTGGCTGTATATCGTCCTGAACGATCATGATCATCCCAGTTTTCAGCAGCCATAATTCCCGGAACCAAAACAAGGCTTAATACCGAAACTCCGGTTGCAGCAACAGCAGATTTGTAGTTTTTAGAAATAAGTTGAATCAGCCATAATACACCAAGGCCAATCCAGATTGTGAAAGCATAAAATGATCCCGCGTAGGCATAATCTCTTTCTCTTGGTTGAAGAGGGTATTGATTAAGATAAACCAAAATGGCAAAGCCGGTTAAAACAAAGAGAAGTGTAACTACCCAAAAGTCTTTGTTTTGCTTCTGATACTGAAAAATCAAACCTGCGATTCCTAATAATAAAGGTAAGAGGAAATATTTGTTGCGGCCCTTGTTATTTTTCATGTAATCAGGAACATTGTCCTGAGGACCGAGCCTGGCTTCATCAATAAAACCTATGCCACTTATCCAGTTACCCTTGGTAAGTTCTCCATTACCCTGTATGTCGTTTTGCCTGCCTGCAAAATTCCACATAAAATACCTCATATACATAAATCCAACCTGGTACCTGATGAAAAACTTAAGGTTTTGTCCAAAAGTTGGCATTTTCAGAGGACTATTCCGATCAAAAGAAACCTCGCCGTTTCGTCCCCGAACCGGACTACCCTTTTCATCTGTCTGAACCTGATACAAATCAGCCTCATTCATATCTGCCCAGAACAAATATTCCTGTATATGTTCGGGACGTTCACTCCACATTCTCGGAAACAAACCTTTAAAAGTTGGATCGTACTCATAATCCCTTTGCTTAACTTTCACATACTTCCCATTTTCTTTATAGAAAAGAGGTTTTCCGTCGATTACTTTTATGGGGGGAGAATTAAAATATGTGCCGTAGAAAAGAGGCGTCTGACCATATTGCTCACGGTTAAGATACCGTAAAAGATCAAATGCACTATCGGGGGCACTTTCATTAAGGGGGGTATCTGCAATTGAACGGATAACAATAACTGCATAGGAAGAATACCCGATTGCAATCATGGTAAAGGCGACGAGTATAGTATTCCAGACTACCTGTAATTTTTTATGGCTCAGATAAATAAGAAAAGCCAAAACTGCAAATAGAGCTAAAAAGTAAAAAATCAAACCCGAATGATAGGGCAAGCCAAATCCATTTATAAACATCAGTTCAAACCTGGTCCCGATAGAAACCAGACCAGGGATAATGATATACATCATGGCACCCAGAATGGCAACAGAGATTCCAAGTGAAGCGATTATTCCCCAGCTCGTGGGTTTGTATTTTTTGAAATAGTAAACAAAAACTATAGCCGGTATTGCAAGCAGATTCAGAAGGTGCACTCCGATAGACAATCCCATTAAAAATGCTATAAGAATAAGCCAACGGTTTGCATGCGGTTCGTTTGCAATATTTTCCCATTTCAGGATAGCCCAAAAGACAAAGGCCGTAAAAAGGGATGAAAGGGCATAAACCTCAGCTTCAACAGCAGAAAACCAGAATGTATCTGAGAAAGCATATGCCAGAGCACCTATTGCACCAGCGCCTATGACACTTATGATTTTTGAAAGAGAATAATCATTTTCAATAATAACAATTTTCTTCGCAAGATGTGTAATCGTCCAGAAAAGAAAAAGAATTGTAAAGCCTGAAGCCAGTGCAGACAAGGCATTCATGGCTGCAGCAACTTTTGAAACATCCCCGCCGGCTAAAAGGGTAAATAATCTGCCGATGATCATAAAAAATGGTGCTCCCGGCGGATGTCCAACCTCCTGCTTAAAAGCAGTTGAAATGAACTCCCCGCAATCCCAGAAACTGGTAGTGGGTTCCATTGTAATCAGATATACAATACTTGCGAGGCCAAAAAGAATCCAACCTGTAATAAGGTTGAGTTTGTTAAATTTTTCCATTAATACTGAATGTTTTTCTAATTCCTGTTATCAATAAATTAAATATATGTTTGGTTTCTTCTGTAAGAAATCTATTTAGTTTGTGATTCCATGTCATCCTTATTAAGCGCAATGGCGCGAAGTCGCAAAGATAAACGCAGAAAATCAGCCATAAATTCTGACAAATGTAAAACTAAGAATCCTTGATTTTAGTCTGTCAGAAACACTTTTTCAATAAAACTGCCAAATTAACACTAATTCCTTATAATTTAGTACCCTGATTTGCATATATTTCGCTTATATGAAAAGGATAATACCTTTCTTCGTTTTACTTACCATAGTTTCTGAGTCTGCAATAAGTCAGATTTTTCAGAACGATTATTATACCCGGCACGATACAGTTATGTTGGAGGGTGACATTTTTTTTAATGTTCAGGCAGCCGCATTTTTTTACAATAATGAGTTCTTTAACCCATATAATAAGGGATATACACTTATTGGCAGTAACTTTCAGCCACAGCTTATTTACCAGAGCAATTCAAAATTAAAACTCGCAGCAGGTATTAATCTTCAAAGATATTTCGGGGAGAATTCAGATACATATGCTAAACCCATGCTTAGTATCGAATATCGTCCTTCCGACAAATTCACCATTTTATTAGGTAGTTTTAACGGGGGAGAAAATCATAGGACTCATGATGCAATTTTTACATTTGAAAATCACCTCACCAGTCTTATTGAAAATGGGATCCTTATAAATTATTCGGGCCCAATTTTCAGCACAGAAACATGGCTAAACTGGGAAAGCTTTATTCTTCCCGGTGATACAATTCAGGAGCAGTTTACAGCCGGGAGTTCAAATCGGGTACGGATCTTTAAATCAGCTTCGTGGGAACTGACTATACCATTTACTTTACTTGCTCATCATGCTGGAGGACAGATTAATAACAGCAGTGCCAGAGTTGAAACACTTATCAATATTAGCGAGGGTCTGAAAATTAGTCGTTCAATAGAGTTGAAATTTATAAACAATATTTTTGCTGAACTGAATGTTTTTCATTCATTAGGTGATTTTAGTCCTTCTTCCGGAATGGCTTATTCAATAAAATCAGGATTACAATCCGAGCATTTTGAATTGAATGCAGAATACTTTAAAGCAGGAGATTTTATAAGTTTTGCAGGTAATCCGCTATACAATTCATATGAAAAAACCGGTAATCCTCTTCTACCGTATAAATTTGGCGGAAGCAATGAAATGATAAATCTTAAAGCCGGATACCGGCAAAAAATAGGCAATAATTCTTTTCTTTTTGCACGACTGGAGGCATATTATTTTACCGGAAGAAATAAACCGGACTATAGCTACAGTCTGCATTTTCAGGTAATGGATTTCCTGAAAGCAGGTAGTTCCCGAAAACAGGTATTGCATCCTGTCAATTGACAACTCAATAGCCTTAAAATTGCTAACTAACGCAATTTATTCCTTTACATATCGATTAAAAGACCGTTTTTATTCCACCAGCAAATACCTCCACGGCTTACTGCACCAGTATTCACCAGCGTAATTAATTCCGATCCTTGGAGTAGTAATTATTTCAGGAGTCCCTGAACCGTCTTCAATCCAGATATTCTCTGATTTGGTGATATTTTCGCCATAGAAACTTCCGTCGAGTAAAAGTTTTCGTGAAACCCTGCCAGGACCAGAAACTCCAGTGATTCCTCTTATTAATACGGCCTGGGGAGAATCTGTGGGACCGGTAACAATATTAAACATCCAATACATTCCATAAATTAGATACATATAGATTAGACCGCCCTGGTGGTACATTATTTCGGTGCGTTTGGTGCGGCCCTTACTGGCGTGACATGCCAGATCTTCACTTCCCCGGTATGCTTCAACTTCGGTTATGATATACTCAAATCGCTCCCTGTTAATGATTCTGACAATTTTCTTGCCGGGAAGCAAAGGAGCAATTTCAAGAACATCTGCTGAATAAAATTGAGTTAACTTCTTGTTTACACTCCTATGCATATAATATTAATGTGGTAATTAATACAGCTTTTTCCCCGGGAAAGTTATCCACTTTTGAAATCCTTTAACTGCAACTTCTCTTAATACGTTAACCATTCTGATTTTGCGCTTATCAGGTTCCTTGCCAATTTCATCATAAATAACAGAATCATCAAATCCTGCTGACTTTGCATCCTCCCGGGTTGCACCGAAATAAATCACAGGAATATGAGCCCAATATACTGCACCAAGGCACATGGGACAAGGTTCGCAGGAACTATATATTTCGCAGTCAGAAAGATTCCAGGTTCCGAGTATGTGAGCAGCTTCTCTGATGGCCAGGATTTCGGCATGTGCAGTTGGATCATTACTTTGCGTAACATGATTTCCACAGCGTGAAATCAGTTTCCCTTCTTTTACAACAACCGCACCGAAAGGCCCTCCACCTCTTTCAATATTATTCAGAGACTCTTCGATAGCAATCTTCATAAACTTTTCAATCATTTCTGGATGTTTTTGAATTTTTCCGAAGATTAGGAGTTGCCGGAATAAGAATTATCATGTCCTTAGATATCCTTAAACTTACAAACAATTAATATACCGGTTTAACAATTCTGCTTCTTGCGAAAAGAAGCAGAGAATAAAAAAGCATAAAAAACGACACCCCTGTCTGTGTTTCAAGTGTATCCTCGTTAAGCATAGATAAAAAACCAATTACTGAGAAGCAAATAAATAAATAATCTCCCCAGCGATTCTCCATATAAACAGGTAAAAATAGTGCAAAAACACAAATTATGAATCCCACTATCCCGAAAGATATCAGAAAAGTAAAATACTGATTATGCGCTCTCCTTCTGGACTGCTCTTTGAGCGGGTTTTCCGATAATTTATAATAGTTATTAAATTCCATTTGGACATCTCCCGTCCCAACTCCATAAAGCAAATGACGTTTGATTATATAACTTGCAGCATTAATATATTCGATTCTTTGTGTAACAGAATGGCCGCTGGGGTTAACCCCTTTGCTATAACTGTCCAATTCCCATATTATCTGATAAACACGCGGGTAAATGCTAAATTTATTTAAAAAGATATAATTTGCGATACCGTTTTCCACAGCCTGAATATCCTCCTGATTCATTTGTTTCAAACCACCTGCATCCTTGCGATACCCCTTTGATGTCATATAACGGATTAATGTAAACCGCAGCAATTGCCCCATGTTATCCTCCCCGTCATACTCCAGCTTGCTCCGCTTATTCCATTCCTGTCGGAGTTCCGGTTCACACACATATAGCCATACGTAAAACCCGTTTTCTGCCCAGTTGATTTCAGTGTTATGGTAATAGGGATTACCCTCCGGAGTAATTGATTCAAGTTTAGAAAAATCCACATCCTCCCGAAAGTAGAATTTCGCAACTGAGTGGGAGAGCCAGGATGCTATCAGCAGTGGAATTGTAATAATAAGAACCTTAACTATAAATCGTGGTGCAACTTGTGTTATTTTGTTTGAATACCTCCATCCTATGAAAAGGACAAGTATCAAAAATATTATAATTCCCGTTGCTGACTTAAGAATCAGGAGGAAAACGACCAGCCAGAGAGATGCAATAAGAATAGCAATGCGAAGTCTGGTATTTTTCAGAGGTTCAGCATCTCCCCCGAAACCATAATACAATAAACAAAAAATGGCCATATCAACCATAAGAGAAAGCCGGATATGAGATACAAAGATGGATATATCGCGAAAATCATAATAGGTGTAATCGAAGATACCAAAAAAGATAGACGCCGAAATAAGAGAAGAAACCAGGACCGCAGCAGAAAAAACCAATAAAAGAAACCTAAGTTGTTTTTCCGTCAGCGAAGCAGAACTTCCAATAACTATGGGCAATAACAAAATGGGTAATTTTATTTTCAGGTCATGAAAGGCATAATTAAAATCACTCGTGTACAATAAGCCCAAAATATGAAGAACAAATATTGAGCTTATAATAAGAGGCGCTTTCCTTTGTTTAAGTCTGTTTATCTTCACTGAAAATTTACCTTCGGCAACCCAGTTAAGAAATAACAATACTTCTGCAATACTTGTAGTGAATATTGACAGAGGTAAACTTGCTGCAAGAAAAATAAGAATATAATAGTAATTTCTATGGGTATCAGAAAATACATTTTTTAGAGTAGCGTTCATCTAATCAGTTTAATTCTGAAAATTATACTTTTAAACTTAAAATCCTTGTAATTATTGGCCTGGAAGTAATATTTTTTTAAACATAAAAAGAATCGTTTTAGTTCTATTTTCAATGATTTTACATTTTCAGGAAATTTATTGTTGATATTTTATTGATTTATTGAAATTAGTTGTACTTTTGCAATCCACATTTTTCAGGATTGAAACACAGTGGTTAAGGGAACAAAAACATTATAAAGTGGATACATTAAGTTACAAAACCGTATCAGCAAATAAAGCTACTGCTCGCAAAGAGTGGGTTGTGGTTGATGCTAAAGATGAAATTCTGGGGCGTTTAGCTTCAAAAGTTGCTTTCATATTAAGAGGTAAGCACAAGACTAATTTTACACCGCATGTAGATTGTGGTGATAATGTAATTGTAATAAATGCTGAAAAGATCAGGTTAAGTGGCAAAAAGATGGCTGACCGTGAGATCTATCGTCACACTGGTTTTCCGGGTGGACAAAGGATTGAAAGTCCTGCCAGTATGCTGGCCAAGAAGCCTGCTTCAGTAATTGAGCATGCAGTAAGAGGTATGTTACCAAAAAACCGTCTTGGAAGTGACCTTTTCAGAAATTTATATGTCTACGCAGGCGAATCTCATCCTCATGAAGCGCAGCAACCCAAAGCAATAAAATTAACCGATTTTATAGTATAATCATGGAAGTAATCAATTCGATAGGAAGAAGAAAAGCAGCCATTGCAAGAGTATATCTCAGCGAAGGCAAAGGCAAGATTACTGTTAATGACCGGGATTATAAGGAGTATTTCCCTGGTGAACATTTACATTACATTGTTCTTCAACCTCTTAACCTCATGCAGGTTTTGGATAAATTTGACGTTAATGTCAATTTAAATGGCGGTGGAATTAAAGGTCAGGCAGAAGCTGTGCGCCTTGGTATTTCAAGAGCCCTTGTAAAATTAGATGCGGAAAATAAACCGGCTTTAAAAGCAGCAGGTTTTATGACCAGGGATCCACGCGAAGTGGAACGTAAGAAACCGGGTCAGCCTAAAGCCAGGAAGAGATTCCAGTTCAGTAAACGTTAATCGTTTATTCAGGCTGCAGTTTAGTATCTAAATCGGAAGGATTTCCGGGCAAATCCATGCTTTTTAGCGCCCGGAACTACCTTGTGATTGCAAAACAGAACGTAAACAAATCATAAATTATCATGCCAAAAACAAATTTCGAAGAATTATTGAATGCCGGTGTCCATTTTGGTCACCTTAAGAGAAAGTGGAATCCAAACATGGCTCCTTATATCTTTATGGAGAAAAACGGAATCCATATTATCGATCTTCACAAAACAATTGTAAAGCTCGAAGAAGCTGCGGTTGCTATCAAGCAAATTGCAAAATCTGGACGTAAAATTCTTTTCGTTGCAACAAAAAAGCAGGCCAAGGATATCGTTGCAGAAAGGATCAAGAATGTTAACATGCCTTATGTTACTGAAAGATGGCCAGGTGGAATGTTAACCAACTTCCCTACAATCCGTAAGGCAGTTAAAAAAATGTCGACCATCGACAAGATGGCAACCGATGGAACCTATGATGTTCTTTCGAAACGTGAAAAACTTCAGGTAGCCCGTCAGAGAGCTAAACTGGAAAAAAACCTTGGCAGTATTGCCGACCTTACCCGCCTTCCTGCTGCAATGTTTGTTGTTGACATCGTCAAAGAAAACATTGCTGTAAGAGAAGCTACCCGGTTAAATATCCCGGTTTTTGCAATTGTTGATACGAATTCAAATCCGAATCTCGTTGATTTCCCAATTCCTGCAAATGATGATGCTTCGAAATCAATCGACCTCATCGTAAGTTACCTTGCTGAAGCAATTGAAGAAGGCTTGTCGGAAAGAAAACTTGAAAAAGACAAGGAAACAACTGCCAAAGACAAAAAAGTTAAAGACGCCAAGGACGCGAAAGAAGCTGCAGCTATTAAAAAGCTGAAACTCGACGATATTGATGCAGAAGAAGATGAAGATGAAGATCTTGACGAAGAGGAAGATGACGATGCAGAAGTATCAGCTAAAACCAAACCCCTGAGTCTTCAGGGCATTTCCGAAGATGAAGACGAGGTTAAAGTGGTTGAAGAAGTGAAAAAACCCAGAATCGTGAAGAAAGTTGTTCGTAAAAAAGACGAATAATTCTTTCCGGGATCTTACTTTATCTTTCTATCGGAACACTTCCCAACTGAGTACCGGGATATTAAAAATATTTATATACCAAAAAATTTAATCAAATGGCTGAAATTAGTGCTGCTGATGTAATGAAATTAAGGAAAGCAACAGGAGCCGGTATGATGGATTGCAAAGCAGCTTTGCAGGAATCCAACGGCGATTTTGAAGTTGCTATTGATACTATTCGTAAAAAAGGTCAGCTTGTTGCAAGTAAACGTGCAGACCGTGAAGCTTCTGAAGGGGCGGTTATTGCCAAGGCTGCCGGTAATAAGGGAGCAGTGATAATTTTAAATTGTGAAACTGACTTTGTAGCCAAAAACGAAAAATTTGTTGCCTTTGCTCATTCAATCCTTGATCTGGCAATTGAAAAAACACCTGCTGATCTCGAAGCGCTTAAAGGACTAAAGCTTGGAGATAAAACTGTAGCAGACAAAGTAACCGAAGAAGTTGGTGTTATTGGTGAAAAGCTTGAATTAAGCTTCTATGGGAAAATTGAAGCCGGCGAAGTAGTTGCCTATATTCATCCGGGCAATAAACTTGCAACTCTGGTTGGTTTTAACAAAAAAGTTGCTACTCAGGTTGGTAAGGATATTGCAATGCAAATCGCTGCAATGGGTCCTGTAGCTGTTGATAAAGAGAATGTTTCTGCTGAGATGATTGCAAAAGAAAAAGAAATCGGTCGTGAACAGGCTCGTTTGGAAGGTAAACCCGAAAACATGCTTGATAAAATTGCTGAAGGTAAAGTCAATAAATTCTTCAAAGACTTTACACTTCTTAATCAGGATTTCACAAAAGACAGTAAAAAAACCGTTCGGCAATATCTTAAAGAAAGTGATGCTGATCTTACAGTAACTGAATTTTTCAGACAATCACTCAAGTAGAATATCATGTAAATACATATTGAAAAAGGTGCCTTCTTCAGGCACCTTTTTTTTTATACATGTTAAAAATGGGATCTTCATAAAATAAAAAAGTCTATTTTTATAAGCTAAAATCATCCTCCCTATGATAAAATTCAATCGTGTACTCTTAAAACTTAGTGGCGAAGCTCTTATGGGTGATCAGAAATATGGAATAGACCCCGTTATTATTAATTCATATGCCCGTCAGATCCATGAGGTTGCACAAACCGGACTGGAAATTGGAATAGTAATTGGCGGAGGCAATATTTTCAGGGGAGTTTCTGGCTTTAGTAAAGGCATTGACAGGGTAAATGGGGACTATATGGGTATGCTTGCCACTGTAATTAACGGACTGGCACTGCAGTCGGCGATTTTATCCTCCGGTACTCCTGCCCGTATTTTTACAGCCGTAAGGATGGAACCCTTCGCCGAGTACTACAGTAAAACCATTGCAACTGAGGCTCTGAAGAAAAAACAAGTGGTAATTTTTACTGCGGGAACAGGAAATCCTTTCTTTACTACCGATACGGCTGCAGCTCTGAGAGCTGTTGAGACGGAAGCAGATGTTTTGCTAAAAGGAACCCGTGTTGACGGCGTTTATTCGGCTGATCCGGAGAAAGATCCCGAAGCATTAAAATTTGACATGTTAAGTTTTGATGAGGCTATAGAAAAGCAGCTTCATATTATGGATATGACTGCCTTTACACTTTGCAGAGAAAATAAACTTCCACTAATCGTATTCAATATGAATATAGAGGGAAATTTTAAAAAACTTATTTCAGGAGAAAAAATTGGTACTTTCGTCAAAATTTAAATAATTTTAAGGCTTGGTACCGTGATTATAGCCGAATGGGAATTAACTGATGGATCACCAGAATTATAGTTATTATGCAATAGCTGAAATTATAACGTTTAAGGCAGTTCCGTTTGATATTATTTTCTAAGAAACCTAAAAAATACAGATATGAATGAAGATGCCCAACTAGCAATTGAAGTTGCAAAAGAAAAAATGGAAAAGGCTTTGCATTTCCTTGAAACGGATCTCAGTCGTATCCGCGCAGGTAAAGCAAATTTACAT
The DNA here is from genome assembly GCA_964404825.1 of uncultured Chitinophaga sp. Classification (GTDB taxonomy): domain Bacteria; phylum Bacteroidota; class Bacteroidia; order Bacteroidales; genus JACJXF01. Next base: position 6,334 of record CAYOLQ010000056.1, on the reverse strand, counting down.
ATTCTCGATGGTATTTTTGTTGAATACTATGGCAACGCAGTTCCTTTAGCCCAGGTATCGAACATCAGTACACCTGATCCTAAAACTATTGCCATTCAACCCTGGGATAAAAAAATGATCGAGCCCATTGAAAAAGCAATTATGGCATCCAATCTCGGTATTACACCGGTTAATAACGGCGAACTGATCCGTATAAATATTCCCATGTTAACCGAAGAAAGACGAAAGGAACTTGTAAAACAAGTTAAACACGAAGGTGAAGCTGCAAAGGTAAGCATCAGAAATGCCCGAAGAGATGCGAATGAAGAGCTTAAAAAATTGAATAAAGATGGTCTGCCTGAGGATGAAATGAAAAAAGGTGAAATAGATATTCAGAAAATGACAGATGATTATTCTGCCAAAATCGATAAGGTAATTGAAGCCAAGGATAAAGAAATTCTTACGGTCTGAGAGTAATTACTTTCTGATTTTCCCGTTTGTATTTTCCCTTTTCGTTATTCGTTAATTAGTTTCCAGCAACTTCAAAAGCTCATCCAGTTTCGGGGTGAGAATTATCTCAGTTCTTCTGTTTTTGGTTCTGGCTTCAGATGTTTTCGAGGGATCAACTGGCATGAATTCGCCATGACCTGCGGCAGTGAGCCGAAGCGGATCAATGCTTGTGCCTTCAAGAAGTATACGTACCACTGAAGTGGCCCTCATAACACTTAAATCCCAGTTGTCTTTTATTGAAGCTCCTTTGGTAAAAGGCACATCATCGGTATGACCTTCAATCATGATATTTACATCACGATTTGTTTCCAAAACTTTAGAAAGTTTTTGCAAAGCCTGAACCCCCTTAGGATCTACTGTTGTACTGCCTGATTTGAACAGAAGTTTTTCATCCAGGGAAACATAAACTTTACCATTCTTCATCTTAACAGAAAGCCCCTGACCTTCAAATCCTAATAATGCCTTGGAAACTGATTCTTTTAAAGCTATTACAGCCGAATCCTTTCTGTATAAAATTTTCTCAAGTTCATTAAGTTTTGCATTTCTGGCTTCAAGTTCTGCCCTTAAACGGGTGATATCCTGACGCTCACTGTTTACCGTTGCTTCCAGGGTCCGTAGTCTTTCTTCCTTTTTCTGCAAATCCTCCTGCGAACTCTGTAGTTGATTCAACAGACGCGTGGTTTCCCTTGCATTTCCTTGCAAAAGCGCTTCATGACTTGAAGAAAGATCATCGTACCTACGATTAAGTTTCTCATTTTCCCTCCGCAGTAAATCAATTGCCTGAAATTGCCTTATGCTGTCTTCAACAAATTTCTGGCGCTCTTCCATTACCCGCGCCTCCCCAGCCTTTAGCTCAGTATTTTCAACCGTTAGTTTTTCATTATCGCTCATCAGCCGATCTCTTTCTTCCTCAAGTTTATTGCTTTTATCGCTGACTTCCTTAAACCGCTGGGTAGGGACACAGCCAGCAAGGACGAAAAATGCTAAAATAAATGAAAATGCTATTTTGCTCATGATTTATCGTTTTATTCTCAAACCCGAAAATTACTAAATTATTATACCCCTTACAGATAAAGATATTCGTATTTTGGCTTAAGATATCAACATAAAACATACTAAGTAATAATTATTATCTTTGCCACGATATACCGGATACACTATTTCTGATGGAGAAGGATTTGCATTATCCCTTGCTTTCCGCAATAAACGGACCAGTTGATTTAAAAAAGCTTAGTCAGGATGAACTCATCACCCTGAGTGCAGAATTACGCCAGTTTATTATCGACGTTGTTTCCAGCAATCCGGGTCACTTTGGTGCCAGTTTAGGTGTCATTGAGCTTACAGTTGCACTTCATTATGTATTTAATGCGCCATACGACAAAATTGTATGGGATGTCGGACATCAGGCATATGCGCATAAAATTCTTACCGGGCGCAGGGATGTCTTTCACACAAACAGGAAATATAAAGGTATTAGTGGTTTCCCAAAACCTTCTGAAAGTGAATTTGACGCATTCGGGGTAGGACACTCATCAACTTCCATATCCGCTGCACTGGGAATTGCATTGGCGTCGCAGCATTTGAAAGAAAAAGATCGTCAGGTTATAGCTGTTATTGGTGATGGATCATTAACAGGCGGACTTGCCTATGAAGGTCTGAATAATGCCGGAATTGAAAAAAGTAACCTACTGGTTATTCTGAATGATAACAATATGTCCATCGACCCAAATGTGGGAGCCATGAAGGATTATTTGCTGGATATAACAACCTCAAAAACATATAATAAGCTTAAAACGGATGTCTGGAATGTTCTTGGCGCTATGCCAAATGCCCAGAAATACGCTCAAAAAATTGAAAATGCTATTAAATCAGTATTTCTAAAACAGAGTAATCTTTTCGAATCCTTGAATTTCAGGTATTTCGGGCCGGTCGATGGGCATGATGTCATCCATCTGACCCAGGTTCTCGAAGATTTGAAGCAGATTAAGGGTCCTAAAATATTGCATTGTATTACTGTTAAAGGGAAAGGTTTCAAACAAGCCGAACTTAATCAGACGGCCTATCATTCTCCCGGAAAATTTAACAAGGAAACCGGTGAGATTATTTCATCCAATTCCGAAACGCCTATTCCTCCGCGATATCAGGATGTTTTTGGTGAGACTCTTCTTGAACTGGCCTTAAAAAATGAAAAAATTATCGGTATCACACCTGCTATGCCCAGTGGTTGCTCTCTCAAAATAATGATGTGTGCTTTACCGGAGAGAACATATGATGTGGGCATTGCTGAGCAGCATGCCGTTACTTTTTCCGCTGGTCTTGCGATCCAGGGTATGCTTCCCTTCTGCAATATTTATTCTTCCTTCATGCAACGAGCATACGATCAGATGATTCATGATGTAGCCCTGCAGAATCTCAATGTTATTTTCTGTCTCGACAGAGGTGGTCTTGTCGGCGATGATGGAGCAACCCACCACGGGGTCTTCGATCTGGCTTTCATGCGATCCATACCAAATATGATTGTTGCTGCCCCTATGGATGAACTTGATCTCCGGAACATGCTGTATACAGCCCAGCTTAGACCACATGGCCCATTTAGTATTCGTTATCCGCGTGGAAGAGGAATACACACCGATTGGAAGAAACCATTCCGGGAAATTGCAATAGGGAAAGCGCGTATTCTGAGAGAAGGAACTGATTTGGCTATCCTGTCAATCGGAAGTGCAGGCAATATTGTAAATGAAGCAATTGCAAAACTTGATACTCAGAATATTAGTGCCGCACACTTTGATATGCGTTTTGTAAAGCCTATCGATGAAGAGATTCTTCATCAGGTATTTTCAACTTTTAAGGCGGTTCTTACTGTAGAGGATGGAGTATTACAGGGAGGTTTTGGTAGTGCTGTTGTAGAGTTTATGACCGACAACAACTATTCTGTTAAGATCAAACGACTGGGTATCCCGGATAAATTTATCGAACAGGGAAGTTCTCTGGATTTATTCAAAGAATGCGGATTTGATCCTGACAGTATAGTCAGGGAAGTAAAAATACTTATTGGTAAAAAAATCCTGCTTACAAGTCAAAGCTAATCCCCTGTGCCAGAGGCAAGTCCTTACCGTAATTTATTGTATTTGTTTGACGGCGCATATAAATTTTCCAGGCATCTGAACCCGATTCTCTGCCTCCCCCGGTTTCTTTTTCACCTCCAAAAGCACCACCAATTTCTGCTCCTGATGTTCCTATGTTAACATTTGCTATTCCGCAATCTGAACCAACCTGGGATAAAAATTGTTCGGCTTCACGCATATCCAGTGTAAAGATTGATGATGAAAGACCCTGAGGAACATTGTTATTAAGGCTGATGGCTTCATCCATAGACTTATATTTCATAAGGTACAGGATAGGAGCAAATGTTTCCTCCTGAACGATTTTAAAATGATTTTCAGCTTCAGCCAGTGCAGGAACAACATATGTACCAGCTTCGAATCCGTTACCACTCAGAATACCTCCCCCGAAAATTATCCTTCCCCCTTCATTTTTGATTTCATCTATTGCCTTGCTAAAAACTGAAACCGCTGTTTTATCAATAAGCGGACCTACAAGCATTTTGGGGTCGAGAGGGTTTCCAATGCGTCCGGATACCTGTTTGTATGCGTTAAGAAGGCGCTTTTTCACATCTTCATAAATATCCTCATGTATGATAAGCCGGCGGGTTGAAGTGCATCTCTGACCTGCGGTACCTACCGCACCAAAAACAATTGCAGGGATGGCTAAATCAATGTCAGCCTTGTTGGATACAATAATGGCATTATTACCTCCGAGTTCCTGAATTACTCTTCCCAGACGCTCTCCGACAATTCTGCCCACCTTTTTACCAACAGCAGTTGATCCCGTGACAGAAATCAGAGGTATTCTCCTATCTTCCACAAAGTTATCCCCTAAAACCGAGGATTTTGCGACAATTAAATTCAAAACTCCCTCGGGAACCTTACTTTCTGTTAAAACGGTTTTGATAATATTCTGGGTAGCTATTGCTGTAAGGGGAGTTTTTGAACTGGGTTTCCAGACTACAACATCACCTGCAATTAAAGCCAGCATTGAATTCCAGGCCCATACAGCAACCGGGAAATTAAATGAGGTTATCAATCCTAATATTCCCAGGGGATGATACTGATCATACATCCGATGGTTAGCCCGCTCAGACTGCATGGTAAATCCATACAACATTCTTGATTGTCCAACGGCAAAGTCACAAATGTCGATCATCTCCTGCACCTCTCCAAGGCCTTCCTGGTATGATTTCCCCATTTCAAGGCTTACAAGCCAGCCCAGCTTTTCCTTTTCTGCACGTAATGCCAAACCAATTTTGCGTACAACTTCGCCTCTGGCCGGAGCGGGTGTCTTTTTCCAAATCAGGAATGCTTCCTGAGCAGTTTTCATTATGAACTCATAATCGCCGGCTGTTGCGTTGGTAACTCTGGCTATTTCAGATCCATCTATAGGCGTATAAGATGAAGTGATATCACCGGTTGTTTTCATCCAGTTAATTCCGGTTGAAGCTCCGGGATTTATTGCCTGAATTCCTAATGATTTCAGTACCTCACGGGTTTTCGATTCGAATATTTTATCCATAACGATTATTATATGTTTGACAGGAAGCAAATTTAGCAAAGGAGATTGATTTTTGGGGTATTTAATAACATGTTGGGAAAGGTAACGAGGTAACGAGATAACGAGGTGACGGGGTGATGGGGAAACGAAATTTTAATTTTTTTTAACTTGTTTAGCTGATATTCTGGTATAAGTGACATTAAAGGTATACTAAATAATTAAATATGAGCTTAATAAAAAGTCATGAAGATCTGGAAATCTGGAAATTATCCATCCGTCTTGTTAAGGAAACCTATTTAATTACACGTTCATTCCCATCGGATGAAAAATATGTGCTTTCACCTCAGATGCGAAGAGCTGGTATTTCTATCCCATTAAATATTGCAGAAGGAGCCGGTCGAAAGTCTAAAAAAGAATTCATTAATTTCCTAAATATTTCTCTGGGTTCTTTATCGGAACTGGAAACTCAAATCATTATCTCAAAAGAACTTGAATATCTCTCTGATTATACTGAAATCAAAGCTCTGATTAAAAGAATCAGAGTAATGATTTCATCACTAATTAACGAACTCTCGTCTCCCTAACCCCGTAACCTCGTATCTCTGTAACTCTGTAACCCCGTCACCATTTTTCCCATTTGTGTAGAACCTACTTTTATATTATAGTCGCACGCTGTTTTTTGAAATAAATGCCCTCATAATGCCCGGATGGCAGGACCGACCGAAAAGAAAAGCTCCTGTGGAGCTTTTTAGGGAGGGGCCAGCCTGCAGGGTCGGCCCAATTCCGCCAGCCCCGGAAGGAATATTATAGTAAGGGTCACGAAATTGTTTTTTGAAATAAATGCCATCATAATGCCCGGATGGCGGAATTGGTAGACGCGCTGGTCTCAAACACCAGTGGTAGCAATACTGTGCCGGTTCGATCCCGGCTCCGGGTACGCAGACGGAAGAATCAGATTTTGGGTCTGAATCTTCCGTTTTTTTATTTTGTAAATCATTGATATTGTGAAATATCCAATCAAGAACTTTGTTGTAGGAATTGGTTCGATAATTTTCCCCGTCAAATTGAATTTTTTCGGGGAACATCGAACCAATCAATTGAATTTTATGTTCTACCCTTGATGAAGCCAATATTTCATCCATGTTCCTGATCACATTAATTGCATGTACAAGCTTCTTATTAAAATTTATGTTCTGAGGGTTGAGCGAATTGAGTTTGACATTTAATGTTTCTTTCC